>JAEXTI010000267.1 GCA_023406965.1 Chloroflexota bacterium | reverse complement strand
GATTGACACCACGGCGCTTTCCATTGGCGAGATTGTAGATCAGATCGTGCCGGTTGCCCGCTGCATTTATCTCCCCGTGCGCCACACCACCGGACAGTATCCAATCTTCATTGGCAATGGAAGCCTCAATTTGCTCGGGGCAGTCTTGCACGCTGCCGGCTTGTCAAAAGGTGTCCGCGTAGCCGTGGTCGCAAACCCAACGGTTAGCAAGCTTTATGCCGAACAGGTTTTCGATGCGCTTTCAGCTGCCGGATACCAACCTCGCTCATGCACGCTGCCGGATGGTGAAGCATTCAAGAATCTAGCTGCTGTGGAAAATCTGTACGGCCAGTTTCTAGCCCATGAAATCGACCGCCACGATATCATCTTAGCCCTGGGTGGTGGCGTCACTGGCGATGTTGCCGGTTTTGCTGCCGCGACATACCTGCGCGGGTTGCGTTTTATTCAGGTCCCCACCACCCTATTAGCTATGGTGGATTCTAGCGTTGGCGGGAAGACGGGGGTAGACATGCCTCAGGGCAAAAACCTGGTAGGCGCATTCAAACAACCCGAAGCCGTCATTGTGGACCCGACAGTACTCTCCACCCTCCCAATTGAAGAACTGCGCTCGGGGCTGGTAGAAGCCATTAAGCACGGCGTGATCAGTGATCCTACGCTCTTCGAGAGTATAGAATCCACCGCAGGGCAGTTCGAACATTGGTGGGGCGCCGCTGGTGCAGAACTGCTGGCGCGAGCAGTGCGCGTAAAAATCGATGTCGTAGAAGAAGATCCCTTTGAACGAGGCCGCCGGGCTGCCTTGAACCTGGGTCACACACTGGGCCATGCCGTTGAACAAACCAGCGGTTACACTCTCCGACATGGCGAAGCTGTCGGCCTGGGAATGCTCGCTGCGGCACATTTCGCCCAGGCACTGGGGTTAGCCCCGGCCGCTCTGGCCACACGCATCGGTGAAGTTCTGGAACATTGCGGGCTGCCGGTCCGCTTGCCAGCTTTGCCAATTGACTCTATACTTAACACCATCCTCCGCGACAAAAAGAAGCGTGGAAATTCAATCCGCTGGGTTCTCCCTATCAAAATCGGCCAGGTTGAAATCAACCAAAGCGTACCCCACGATCTGGTCGAAGAAGTGGTCCAGCAAATGATGATTGCAGACAAACCTTGAGTACACAACCGGTCTCAATTCTCCTTCTTCACGGCCCAAACCTCAACATGCTCGGCATCCGCGAGCCTGGCGTCTACGGACGCAAGACCCTTGCGGAGATCAACGCGGCGGTGACGGCAGAGGCTCATCATCTTGGCGTCTCGATCCGTTCAAATCAATCCAACCATGAAGGCGTGCTCATCGATGCGATTCAGGATGCAATGAATTGGGCCAGTGGGATCATCATCAATCCCGGCGGTTATACTCACACCAGTATTGCCCTGCGGGATGCTATCAGCGCCGTCCGCCTGCCAACGGTGGAGGTCCACCTATCCAACATCCACGCCCGCGAACCCTTCCGGCACACCTCCATGCTTGCCCCGGTGTGCGTGGGTCAGATATGCGGTTTTGGCTGGCGTGGCTACATTTACGCACTGCAAGCATTGCTCGATCACCTTCAAGACCAATCCCCCGCTGCTACAAAATAATCCTACCTGGAGGTCTTCATGCCCGAATCCACCTCAATCTTCCCCCGGTTACACATTGGGGCCGCCTGGTACCCAGAGCACTGGCCCGAAGAGCGTTGGGATGAAGATGTGCGTCTGATGAAGGAAGCCAGGTTCACGGTGGCCCGCCTGGCCGAGTTTGCCTGGTCAACCCTCGAGCCCGAAAGCGGGCACTTCGAATTCGGTTGGCTGGACCGCGCCATTGAGCTGCTGGCTGCACAAGGTATTCAAACGGTGCTAGGAACACCCACCGCTGCTCCACCCGCGTGGTTGTGTTATCAATACCCCGACCTGATGGCCCTGGAAGCCTCTGGGCTACGCGCCCAATTTGGTAATCGCTGCCATTACTGTGTGACTTCACCTGAAATGCACATCGCTACCGAGCGCATCGCGAAAGCCATGGCTGAGCATTTTGGTCCCAATCCAAACGTCATCGGCTGGCAAATCGACAACGAGTTCAGTCGGGTTTGCTATTGTCCGCGTTGCCAGGCAGCTTTCCAACAGTTCTTGCAAAATCAGTATGGAAGCCTGGCTGAATTAAACGCCCGTTGGAGCACAGCTTACTGGAGTCAAACCTACAATGACTGGAGCCAGCTTCCCATCCCCATCGGCGGGCACAACCCCGGCTTAATGCTGGAATTCAAGCGTTTCATCACTAATAACTATCGCGCCTTCCAAAAACTCCAAATTGACCAAATCCGCCCTCACCTAAGCCCTTCTGTCTGGATCACCCATAACTTCATGGGTTGGTTTGATGGCCTCGACCATTACGAAATGTCAGCCGACCTCGATTTAGCCACCTGGGATTGGTATATCGGCACCGGACACAACAATCCTGCCGCCACAACTGCGATCCATGACCTGACCCGCGGTTTCAAGCGCAAGAATTTTTGGGTTATGGAAACCCAGCCCGGCAATGTCAATTGGTCGCGAATCAACAACTCGCTGAACAAAGGTGAGGCCCGCGCCATGGCCTGGCAGGCGGTTGGTCGCGGAGCGGATGGATTCCTGTACTGGCAGTGGCGCTCTGCCCTGGGTGGGCAGGAACAATTGCATGGCACCCTGGTAGATGCCTCAGGCCGACCAAGGCCATTCTACAGCGAAGCCCGGCAGATCGCCGAAGAATTCGAGCGCCTTTCACCCATCCTGGGCGGCTCCCGCGTCACGTCGCGCGTTGCAATCTTGAACGATTACGAAAGCCGCTGGTCCACCCAATGGCAGCCCCATCACCAAGATTTCAACTACGTAGATCACCTGCTCAGCTATGCCAAACCGCTCAACTCGCTCAACATCTCCACGGATATTGTCTCTGCCGACGCGCCTTTGTTTGGATACCGGGTTGTTTTTGTGCCTGGATTAACGATCATCGATGAAAAGCGTGTCCAAACGTTGCGTCAGTTTGTGGAAGGTGGAGGCATACTGGTTCTTGGAGCCCGCACTGGGCTCAAAGATCGCGCAAACGCCTTACTTCCTTCTCGCCAGCCAGGTTTGTTAAGCGCACTGGCTGGGGTTGAGGTCAACGAATATTACGCCCTGGATGAAGATGCCCCCGTGACGAGCGACTGGTTCACCGGGGTCACGAAAAAATGGGCCGAGACATTGAACATTCTGGACGACAACGTCACCATATTGGCACGCTACGGCGCCAGCAATGGCTGGCTCGATGGCCAGCCTGCCATCACCCAGCATGGCGTCCGCACCGGTCAGGTCTACACTGTTGGCTGCTGCCTGGACGAAAAAGCCCAGGCGGCATTCATAGCTCGTCTCGCCCAAATAGCCAGCGTCCGCGAACCGTTCATTACCCCGCCCGGCGTCCAACTCCTTCGCCGAATGGACAATGTATATATCATCCATCATATCCTGATTAACCACAACCGCAGCGCCCAGGTTGTAAACTTGCCCTGGCCTGCCTATGATGCCATAACCCAGGCTGATGTAGACACCACGCTGGAACTTCCGCCCTATGGCGTCGCGGTCATCACCAAGAAGTCGACAGTTTAACTAACCTGCAGCTGGCTAATGCCCGTAACCTCGCCCTTCAATATAATTTGATAGCTGGTCGATTGTCATTTCATGGTCGGTGATGATGGCCTTCACAACGTCGCCGATAGAGATGACCCCGACCAGCTTACCCTTTTCTACGACCGGCACATGGCGGATATGCTTAGCTGTCATCAATTTCATGCAATCCGACAGAGATTGGTCCACTTCAATCGTGAAGACCTCTTCTGTCATATAGTCAGAAACGGTCGATTCTAGCAGGCACTTTCCAGTCTCGGCAATCGAACGAACGAAATCTCGCTCAGAGATGATCCCGGCGATCCCGTCATTTTTCAGCACAACTAACGCACCAATATCTTTTTCGGCCAGGTATTTCAACGTTTCAATGACCGTTGTGCCCGGATGCACCGCATACACGTCACGACCTTTTACACTTAAGAGATCGCGGATGGTTATCATCTTCTCTCCTTTTACTTTCTTGATCGAATAAGTCTGATAAGAATATATTACAAAGTTTATAAACAAAAGGCAACCATCAGTCCACGCTTGTTCGGGCAAACACCCTCAGCAAATTTTGAAGTAAAATTTGGTATAGATCACTTTTAACTCTCTATCTCATATTCGCTAACACCCATAGGAGTCCCCATGAGCCAATTTATCCTCAGTTGTTTCGGAGACGAAATTTCACCGAATCTTGCCGAGCAAGTTGCGGTAATGAAAGCCAACGATGTTCATGCTCTTGAATTCCGCAGTATGGACGGCATCAATATCCTGGACCTCCCCCCCGCTCAACTTAATCGGGCGGCATCCATCCTCAAAGGGGAAGGCATCACAGTGTCTGCGATTGGTTCCCCGGTTGGAAAAATCAAAATTACCGATCCCTTCCTCCCACACCTGGACCGCTTCAAACATGCCCTTGAGTTGGCTCACTTCTTCAGCACCCCTTACATTCGCATGTTTAGCTTCTTTATACCTGCCGGCAGCGATCCCGCCAATTATCGCGATGAAGTCCTGTGGCGTTGGGGACGTTTTGCAGATGAAGCCCGAAACTCTGGAGTCACCTTATTGCACGAGAACGAAAAAGACATCTATGGCGACACAGCCCTTCGCTGCCTGGATTTGTTGCAGTCCCTCAACTGTGATTATGTTCGCGCCACCTTTGACCCTGCCAATTTTGTTCAGTGCGGCGAGGAGACCTATCCGCACGCGTTCACCTTGCTCGCGCCGTGGACGGTTTACATGCACATCAAGGACGCCCGCCTTTCTGATCATTCCGTGGTGCCTTCGGGGCAAGGAGGTGGGAAGTTACCCGAAATTTTGGTAGATCTTAAGAAGCGGGGTACTCCGGTTATCTGTCTCTCGAACCACATTTGAACGACAGCCTTCCCGGCGGCGGCCCCGAGCTATTCAAGGTTGCCGCAGATGCTTTAAAATCTATCCTGAACGCGATTTAATGGAACTTATCTTGCTAAAATTTCAAAGGTAGCCTGATTAATAGCAGGTATCCTTTTTTAACGCAACACGCAAGGCAAAAAGGACCAAAATTGATCAGCGGGACAACTGACATTCGTCCCGTCCCAACTGCCCTCAAAGTTGGCTTTCCAGGCCTGGAACACAAGATCGTCGGGTTCGCACAGATTGGTGTTTGCAAAATGGAACAATACGAGTTGTGAGAGGCCCACAAAGTTGATAGGAATACTTCCACTCAACTCGTTATCCCCAATGCTAAGGCTTTGTAGTGCGATGAGTTCTGCCAACTCAGGCGAAATCTCACCGCTCAGATTGTTATTGTTCAAGTAGAGATGGTGAAGCGCGCCCATATCAGCAAGTTCTACTGGAATTTCACCGCTGAGGCTATTTGAACTGAGATCAAGCCACTCCACTGCGCTCAATCCGCCCAGCTCGGGCGGAATGCTTCCACCCAACTGGTTGTTGGCGAGGTGAAGTTCATGGAGCCCTACCAGGTTGCCTAATTCAGGCGGAATACTCCCGCTTATTTGGTTAGAGTCGATGTACAAATGGTCCAACGCGCTAAGATTACCCAGATCAGGGGGAATGTTTCCGCTCAAGAGATTTATGGAAAGATTCAGTCGCTTTAATTTACTCAGCATTCCTAACTGCATGGGTATGCTGCCGCTAAGTTGGTTTGATTTCAGCCCCATCCATTCTACGGCGCTCAAATTGCCCAGTTCACCAGGTATACTGCCGGATAATTGATTGAAGCACAGGTAAAAATTTACAACCGAGCTTAGATTGCCTAATTCTGGTGGAATGCTACCAGTCAGTTGGTTATTACCAAGATCGAAATTTATCAGTAGGGTCAGGTTTCCTAATTCCGGCGGGATGCTGCCGGCCAACTGGTTGAAACTGAGGTCGAGATCCGTCAATGCGTTTAGATTACCCAATTCTGGCGGTATAACTCCGGACAGATTGTTGTTGCCCAGAGTAACCCCAATAACATCTCCGCCTCCGCAAGTCACCCCCCGCCAACCGCACGGCGTAATTGTTTCAAGCCAACCTTCATGATCAGTCCAACCGGGTCCATTTGTGCTGTTAAACAATGCTACAAGGGCCTCACACTCAAGCTGGGAAATCTCCTTCTGGGAAGAGCAATCAAAAGGGGTCTGCAAAGGCTCAACTAAGTCGACGCCACTGGAAGAATGAGCAAAAGCACCCAGGACCTGTGTGCTCAACAGTCCGACCAGCAGAACAAGACTGACCAGAAAACGAAAGGGGCAACTGCGCATGAAAGCCTCGCTAAAACCCAAACACCTCTCATTCATTATAGTACCCCAATGGTCTTTTTTAAACCCTCAAGCGCTTTTGTAAGCCAATGGCAACGAAAGCCATCGACATCGATGAACAAATCTTGTAGAATCAAAGCTGTAACTCCCTTTTACTCGGTTTGGCTTCCCTTACGATCAACCATTGTCCGGGCTTCTCACTTTCGATTGACATTTCCACAGGAGCGCTATGAAAACAACTTTCAACGGTCTTGGCCTGCATCTCGGAAACCTATCCGAGCTATCTTCCGCCCTCACTCGTTCTATCAGCGCTGAGAACCCTGACGGCGTAAAGGGCAAAGGGGGCATGTCGACAGAAGGGTTGGATAGCAATTCCGCCCGAGAGCTTGGACAGGGTTGGAAAGTGCGCCCATGCCTGTCCCTCGAGCCAAATTCCACCACCACTCTGGCAGAAATCTCTGGTCCCGGCGCCATCCAACACATTTGGATGACCGTCCACCCCACGCAATGGCGGCGGCTAGTTCTGCGCGCCTATTGGGACGGCGAACAAACGCCCTCCATCGAGACACCTCTGGGTGACTTTTTCTGCAATGGCTGGGGAGTACGCTGCAACGTAAGTTCGCTGCCGGTTGCCGTGAACCCTGCAGGTGGTTTCAATAGCTACTGGGAAATGCCTTTTCGCGGTAGCGCGCGTTTCACCATAGAAAACCTGTCGCCTGAACCGGTCCATGGTTTCTTCTTCCAGATCACCTACGCCCTCACCGAGATTCCAGAGACCGCTGCTTACTTCCATGCCCAATGGCGGCGCGCCAATCCCTTGCCGTATGGTTTTGTGCACACCATTTTGGATGGCGTCAGCGGCATGGGGCAATATGTTGGGACCTATATGGCCATCGGGGTAAATAACGACGGCTGGTGGGGCGAAGGTGAGGTCAAATTCTACCTGGACGGAGACGACAAATTCCCCACCATCTGCGGCACCGGCACCGAGGATTACTTCGGAGGCGCCTGGAACTTCGAGTATCCTGCCGGGCAATATGGCATCTATTCCACCCCCTTCCTCGGTCTGCCACAGGTCATCAAACCGGACGGGCTGTACATTACCCAACAACGCTTTGGCATGTACAGATGGCACATCCAGGATCCAATCCGCTTCCAAAAAGATCTCCGCGTGACCATTCAGGATTTAGGCTGGCGTTCGCGCGGTCGTTACCTGCTGCGCCAGGACGACATCGCCACAACCGCCTTCTGGTATCAAACGGAGCCTCATGCCCCCTTCCCCGAGTTCCCCTCAGCCGATGATTTAGAAGTCATCTAGACGCAACTTGGCGAACAAAAAGTTTCCTGCTCGACTAGCAGGAAGCTTTTTGTTGTAAAAATAATGAAACTTTATTCGCTCCGTACAACAAGGTTTCGTCCGCGCTGCTTTGCAAGATACAGTGCCTGATCCGCTCTGTCCAGCACCGACTCTACCGATTCGTCTAGCTCCCGCTCCGCAACGCCCAGGCTGGCAGTCAGCTTCAGGTTAACGTTCTTCACAACAAACGGAAAAGCCTCGATTCTGATTCTTAACCGTTCTGCCACCTGGCAAGCCCGTTCTATGTCGCTTTCTGTCAGCAAAATCGCGAACTCCTCGCCCCCATACCGTCCCAGAATATCCAATTCGCGCACCTCGCTTCGACAGCAGGTTGCAATCTTGCGCAGAACCTCATCCCCCGCAGCGTGTCCGTGCGTGTCGTTCACCCGCTTAAAGAAGTCCACATCCAGCATAATCGCCGCCACCGGTCTGTGATAGCGCTGCGCCCGATCCACCTCTTTCTCTGCTTCCTCAAAGAAATGCCTGCGGTTATACAACCCTGTCAGCCCGTCGGTTATCGAAAGCCAGCGGATCTCTTCCAATGCTTTTCGCAGTTCGCGGATGAGTTCGGTGGTGTAGCGCAAGCGGCTGCTCAGTATACCAGATAGGCTTTCTGAAAAATCCGGGAACTCATTCATCAATCGCTCAAAACAAGCCTTCTCCAACCCAAGCACCACAGAGGCCGCCTCAGCCCGTGCGCTCGTAGAACGCGGCTGATTCTCCAACAATGCCATCTCACCAAACATTTCGCCCGGCGTGAAGAAACGCAAGGCCGGTCCTGCCTGGGGTTGGCTTGCGGCGGGAATATAGATGGCGATCTTGCCGGTTTGGACCACATACACAACTTCACCATCGTCACCCAACTCGAAAAGTACTTCTCCAGCCTTCAATTCGCGCGGCTTAATACAACCGGCAACCATTTCCAGAGCCGTGTCGGGAAGCGTTTTGAAAACCGCGTTCAATTTCAACATTTCAATTGGATTCACTTTTGATTGCCTCTATGCTCCGGCTTCACATTGCTCAGCAACCGGGTGCCATGCGCAGGAAGAATTCCCGCATTGAGCGTTCCATGTTCTATACGAAAGGCGCGATCATCTATCACGTCCCACAATTCTATCCCATCTTCCAAGAAATCACCGGTCTGGAGAACCACTTCCTTTTCCTGGTCATGAAAATTAAAAACGGCCAGGTAACCAGCTAGATTCCATACAGCAGTTGGAAATTCGCCTTCCATAAAGCCAATCACTTTTGCTGGCTGACCATCGCAGGACCGGGCAATCTCTAGTATGTTACTCATAGACTCCCAGATTTTCTCGGGCAGCGCACTCAATCTGTCTGAGAAGAACAATAGCCCGCCTGTTACCGCCGCAGCCGCCGCCAGGGTAAATCGCTCGGCATCAGTAAGCTTGGTTTCCGTGTCACGAAGCATCAGGCAATCCGGGTCGTTTAACCACCATCGGCGGTGAAACACGCTTCGCGCCATAATGCTTCGCACTGCTGTCCGTGTGCAAAGGGCGTGCGGGTCGCGCGTCCACCGGGTTCGCAGTGGGTCATCCCAATAGGGAGCCACATCCGGCCCAATGCGCATCCCGTCCACCCATCCCTGCGCCGGACCAAATGGCGAACCGCAACCCAACAAGAACACATCTTCACCAGCCGCCTCGCGCACCAATTGATACCCCAGGCTCAAGCGTTGGGCGGCCGTCATGCTGGAGTCATGGGCGTGTCCCGGTAAACAGGCGCCATAAACAAAATCCAACTTAAGGTAGTTGAACCCCCATTCGTGAACAACTGTGCGGATGACTTTCTTCAAGTACGCTTGAAAGCCGGGATGGGTTGTATCCAGCCCATAAAAGCGTCCCTCCAAACCCCAGTTAGGATTCCAGCCGGCCAACTGAGGTTTTCCACGAGCATTGCGCAGCACCCAATCAGGATGTTCGCGGAATAACGCGGAATTTCCACGGGCCACAAACGGAGCTATCCACAAACCCGCCCGCAATCCGTTTCCACGCGCCTGGGCTGCAAGGCCCGTTAACCCTTGCGGAAATTTTTCATTGATACACAACCAATCGCCCACTGCTGTCTGATAACCATCGTCAATAACGAACACCTGCCAATCCGGCTTGTGCCGGACGACTTGGTCCAGGTTCTCCTGAATCGAGTCAGCGGTGATTTTGGTGTAATAGTAATACCAGGAGCACCACCCTGCCGGAGAGCACGTTGGCAGCGGGTGATCACTGGCGCTGCAAGTCAAATACTGCTCCAGCAGTTCGCCAGGAAACCGCCCTGCAATGCCCCATACCTCATCCAGCACAACCGTCTCCCCCGGATTCACGAACCGCCCGCCAAAATCGTACACCAGTTCCAGGCAAGCCGATTTTCGTGTTTTTCCCGGCAGCCATGCATTCACATAGACGAACTGTTCTCGTCTTTTCCCCTGCCCTACCAAAAGATAAAGTCTCTCATCCAGGTTGCCCAACAAGGCAAACATCTCTCCGGTGAAAGCGCCAATCTCGTTTTTGGGAGGATTGCGTGGGTTGCTTTGCAGAATGTTCATCGGCTTCAACCAGGATGCGTGCTCGACTTCATTCGCCTGGAACGCCCGGGACTCTGACCAGGATTGATAACCATTCTTGAAGAACGACCAGCGGGCGTTATTCCGCCCTAACACGCAAACATCTGCCTGAAGCACCACCTTCTCCAAGCGCAATTGATTTTCACCCTGCCAGGTCAACCTTCCCTCAATGCTGAATTGCGCCTCCGCCCGGTTAACCATCTCAAGCCGCCAGAAGCTGCCAGCAGCGGTTCTTGGCTCGCTTTGTTCCCACGGCAAGTTCACAATCTCTGCCTCAGTCACCACAGATGCCCGCCAACCTCCCAAGCAAACATCCAATTCTAAATGGCTTGCATCCAAGTTGTCTTTAATGCGCCACATGGCAAATCCTTTCGATCTTCTCAGCACGCAGCAGCGGTTCCCCACGGCTCGCATCAACCTCAATCACTCCGGTAACCAGCAGCGGATCGTTTCCACCAATCCACGCTCGCACCCGTCTATACATATCTGGAAACAAAACAACATCCAACGTGCCCTCCAGATCCTCCAGACTCAAGAATAACATAGCTTCCCCCTTGGCTGTCTTTCCACGATGCGAGGTTTGCCGAACACCTGCCACGGTCACTTTCTGGCCGGTTCGGCCCGCTGCCTCCAGGGTGTTTACCGCTCCCGCCTTCGCAATTTCACTCGCGCACAACTCCAGTGGGTGCGCTGCCAGACTGATTCCCAGCACAGCTTGTTGCGCTTCCACCAGACGCTCCAGCGTCCATTCTTCATCTGGCGTTTCGGTCAAATTAAACAGGCTCATCTGACCGCTGCGCCAACTTCCCCCGCGCACTCTGGCCAGAATTGTGCCCACCGGCCCGAATTCGCCCAACCCGCCGGCCAGCGCCAGATTTTCTGCCTCGCCTCGCCTCGGATCCACGCGCGCCAGAAAATCCTCAATAGAATGGAAAGGCCTTCCTCGCAAGATTCGCTCCTGGGTTCTTCCAGTCAGGTCGCGTACCTGATCCATGCCCACATACAATACCGCTTCCCCTTCCGGATAAGCCACACTGAATTGGCACTGGGCGTGGTTAACATCCGGTGGTTGGATTTTCAAACCCATGCGCCTGGCTTCGTTCAGGTACACTCGCTGGCTGTAATATCCACCCCAATTGGCCAATACCGCAGCCATAAACTCCGCCGGAAAATGGGTCTTACACCACGCTGACCGCCAGGCCACCTGCGCATAAGAAGCTGCGTGAGCTTTTGGAAAGCCATAACCAGCAAATGCCGCCATCAACTCCCAAATCCGTTCACCAACATCGGGGGGGACATTGCGTCGCTCTTCTGCTCCACGGATGAACTTTTCCTTCAGCACCTGCATTTGCTTGCCAGGATCAAAGTGACTCATCGCTCTGCGCAGCATATCTCCCTCTGCCAGGCTCATTCCGCCCAGATCAGCCGCGATACGCAGCACCTGTTCCTGGTATAGAATGACCCCGTATGTTTCAGCCAACAGTTGGCTCAAAGCCGGGTGCAATTGGACGGGTGTTTCCTCACCACGAAAACGCCGCACAAAAGCATCCTTCAATCCTCCCTGCAACGGTCCAGGGCGGTACAGCGCTAACGCAACCATGATATCGTCCAGAGTCCGCGCATGGATATCCCGCAGCACCGAGCGCATCCCAGGACTCTCGATTTGAAAACAACCCACCGTCGCACCCGTTTCAACTCGCTCGGCGGTAGGTGCATCATCTAAGGGAACCACATCCAAAACATCCAGCGGTCCGGCGAACTCCGTTCTGCGCCAGGAAAAAATCGCGTCCGCCACATCTCCCAGCACGGTCAATCCACGAATACCCAGCATATCAATCTTCACCAACCCCAGGGCTTCCACCGACTCCAGATCTAGTTGGGTAATGATTACCCCTTTTGCCCCCGAGCGCATTACCGCAGTCAGGTCGGTCAGCTTGCCCGGCGCCACGATTAAGCCACCGGGATGCACTGAGAGGTGCCGCGGGATACCCAGCAGCGCCTCTGCTTCGGCATAAATTGCACTAAACTGGGGATAGGTGCGACGAAGTTCTTTAAAAGGCGACTTCGGAACATTCCCCTCGTCCTCCGTTTCACGTCTGGCCCAAAAGGCATAAGGCAGGGTATTCGTTAGTTCTCGGGCCTTTTCGGGCGAAAGCCCGTGAGCTTTAGCCACATCCGCCAACGCAGAGCGAGGACGAAAGCGGTTGATCGTCGCCACCATCGCCACCCGGTCCGCTCCATAGAGGTCAAACACATGCTGGATGACTCGATCTCGCCCGCGGGAGCATAAATCTGTGTCGATATCCGGCGGTGTCACCCTAGCCGGATTGAGGAATCGTTCAAAATACAAATCCAACGCCAACGGGTCGGGCGAGGTGATTCCTAAACAATGTGCCACCAGCGAGCCCGCCGCCGATCCTCGTGAGGAGGTTGGTACCCCAATCTCGCGAGCGTAATTCAGCACTTCTTCTACAATCAGAAAGACCGGCTCAAAGCCCCGCTCAGCGATCACGGTAAGCTCATGATCCAGACGAGCCTGCAATTCCGGTGTGATTTGCCCGTAGTACTTACGGGCTCCGCTTTCTGCCTTTCCGCGCAGCACCTGGGCGGCTGTCTTGCCCGCCGGCAGGGGCAACTCTGGCAGGTTGGCTGCCCCAATCGGCAGTTCGTAACTACAACGATCCGCGATCTCCAGAGTCGCAGCCAGTGCCTCGGGGAACTCTTCGTAGCGTTCAGTCATTTCCTCCCGGCCCAGGAAGTACGTCCCGACAGGCGCCACTGCCGTTGGAGGCAGCTTACCCAATGGCTTGATCTCCCGTATCGCCGCCACCGTCCGTTGCAAGGCTGCCTGTCCTGCCTCCAGAGTGAAAACGGGGTGCATAGCAACCACCGGAATGCGCAACGACTGCGCCAGGCGCTTTTGTTGGTGCATCCGCCAGGGGCTCTTCCCATCCGGGTCGCTCAAAGCTGCGTAGATTCGCCCTGGAAAGCACTCTGCTATCTTCCCAAGTCGTTCACCGCTCGGGTCATGTTGATCTCCGCTGATCGCAATCAACCCGTCGGAAAATCTTGCGACTGTTTCAAGGCACCCAGCTCGCTCCGGTTCCAGGTGGATCAAGCTGCTCAAGAGACAAATATTCGCCCAACCTATGCCGTCCATTGCCAACAAAATCAGTCGATCGGCAGCTTCAGTCCAAAGCAGATCAACCTCCAGCCCTAAAAGAGGTCGAATTCCCAGCTTCCGGCAGGCTTGACTGAACCCGACTGCCCCACTGATCAGGTTGTGATCGGTCAACGCCAGGGCCGGGCAACCTTCTGCACTACCGCGCGCCGCCAATGCTTCTGGCGAGGAAATTCCTTCCAGCAACGAAAAGTAAGAATGTAAGTTTAACGGGCAGAAGGAATGCAAGTCTCCTCCCTCGGTGAAAGCTAAGTCAACAGAGCCCCAGAACCTTGCAGGGCGGTTATGATATTGCGGTCACCACAGTTGTAGCCGCAGCCGAGTCGCGATGCAGCATCAGAATCAGATACCAGCAAAAGAGCACCAGAATAGGTAACTCGGGCAAACGTGCCGCTACTGGAAGGATCTCTACCTCTGCCGACTGCCTGAAGAAACCACCGATCTGAAAGCCCACCAGCGGCTGTTCGTTTTCTGTCTTCCACTCCATGCGTGTCATCCAGAAATTGGTAGTTGCTTTATAGCGTTTCCCGTCGGCAAACACCAACGTTCCGCCATCGCTCCAGGTATTATTCGTAAAAATCGCCAGATCCTCGTCCGAGTCTTTCGCCCGGATACTGGCCTTGTTTTCCCAGAACCCGATGCGCTTGAATGTCCAATCGCCGTCGCCGCTGGCTGCAAATGCCAGCGTACCCCATGAACTCCGGAAATTCAATGTCGCAACCAGAGTCTCCCCAGTCAGCAGTTGGTATTCCTCTTTCAGGCGAGGCTGCACCCATTTCAACGGGTAGCTGGTGAGTTGAGTAATTTGTAGCACATGACCTCCGCTTTCATAAATCCACAAAACAAATTCGCCGATAGCCACATCAGATCAGAACTGCTCTCACTCACGGGTGAGAGTCAGACTTAGCAACAGGCAACCAATTATGCAGATGCAGCTACTGCCGTGTCTCGATGCAACATCAGGATCAGGTACCAGCCAAACAGCACCAAAATCGGCAATTCAGGCAAACGTGCCGCAACAGGCATGATTTCCACCTCGGCTGTTTGCTTGAAGAAACCGCCGATTTTAAAAGCCACCAACGGCTGCTCATCCTCGGTCTGCCACTCCATATGCGTCATCCAAACATTGGTGGTTGCCTTGAAACGTTTCCCGTTCGCGAATTCCAACGTCCCGCCTCTGCTCCAGGTGTTATTCGTAAAAACCGCAACGTCCTCTTCCGAGTCTACCATGCGAATACTGGCCCGATTCTGCCAGAAGCCAACACGCTTGAACGTCCAAAAACCATCGCCGCTGGTCGCAAAAGCCAGTGTGCCCCATGAACTACGGAAATTCAAGGTCGCCGCCAGGGTCGCCCCAGTCAATAGTTCATATTCCATCTTCATGCTAGGCTGCACCCATTTCAATGGGTGGCTGGTGAGCTGCGTAATCTTTAACATATAATCTCCTCTTCGGTATTCCTCTTATATTATATACGACAGCCGTCTCCTGCGGTCGCAACTGGTTCGCTGGGAATCGGCGTAGTGAAATTCGCAATCGCCATCGCTTTTACGGGATGAAGTTATAATTGTCTCTGCGAGTAACCTACACACTGAGGCGCAGCATGAATCCCCTGACTGGAAAAGAGCGGATTGCCAATATTCTCAAGCGAAAGCCTGTCGACCGGATCGGCGTCTTCGAGCATTTTTGGAACGACACGCACCGAGTCTGGAGAGAGAACGGCTGGATCGGTGAAGATGAAAGCTTCGAGGATCATTTCAACTACGACATGCAGATCCTGTGGGCCTTCAACACCGTCGCCGATCTGGACTTCATCCCGACGACGATTGAAGAGACCGAGGAAACCATTCTGCAGCGAGATGGCAATGGCGCACTGCTGCGCCGCCACAAACTCCACGATGCCACGCCCGAGCATGTCGATTTCCTGGTCAAAGATCGTAAATCATGGGAAGAATACGCCAAAGAAAAACTCACTCCAGACCGCAGGCGGATCAACTTCGAAGGCTACCGTCAGGCACGCAAGCACGCCGCTGAGAAAGAACGCTTCTTTTGCTGGTCCGGCGTGAACGTCTTCGAGATGATCCACCCCCTTTGTGGTCACGAACACATGCTCATGGGTATGGCAGACGATCCTGCCTGGGTCACCGACATGGTCCATACCTACGCCCAATTGACCATTGACCTCTTCGAAATCCTTTTCAGCGAAGAGGGTTACCCCGATGGCATCTGGTTCTACGAGGACATGGGTTACAAACAACATCCATTTATGTCGCCGCGCATGTATCGTGAAATTATCCAACCAGGTCACTTGAAGACCATCCAATGGGCCAAGGGAAAAGGGCTGCCGGTCATCATGCACTCTTGCGGTTACGTCGAACCGCTCGTTCCCGGGATGATAGAAGCAGGGATTGACTGCCTGCAAGTCATCGAGGTCAAAGCCGGTATGGACCTGCTAAGGCTCTATCACAATTTTGGTGACAGGCTCTCCTTTATGGGCGGCATCGATGTTCGCGTGCTCTACAATAATGACCGTGCCGAAATTGACGCCGAACTGGAAGCCAAAATCCCTATCGCCAAGGGCCAATACGGATACGTCCTGCACAGCGATCATTCCATCCCCAGCAATGTCACGCACGACACCTATCAATATTTCATCGACAAAGGTATGCAACTAGGCTCTTACGCATAACACCTTAGGAGAAAACCGCATGACAGACCTTCTCATTATGGGAAAACGCATCGATCTGGATCAATCCCCAATTCTCTATAATAAACCGTTCAATTTAATCAGTTTCACCGAAGACTGGGAGGTTCACAATTCACAGTGGCACTACCGTGATGGCGCCTTTTGGGGCCGCAATGCCTTGCCTGCCCCAGGCGTCCTGATCTCCCGCAAAAAATTCCCCGGCAACGTTCTTATGGACTTTGTAGCCCAGACTACCCTCCCATCCACGCATGACATTAATGTCATGTGGAACATGAGCTGGAACGAGGCCGCAAACATGCGCGGCATAGCTTACGTCGCCGGATTACAGGGCTGGTGGGAAGGCCGGGTGGGCATCGAGAAGTCGCCAGAGTACAAACTCAACGCCCTGGCGCCATCTCCCTGGTTTCAGCCAGGCCAGGAATATCACATCCAGGCTGGCAGTATCGACGGGCATTGCTTTATCTTTGTCGACGGGATTTTATGTCTGGAGCTAACCGACCCTGAACCTATCGATTCGTCGATCCACACGCGAGTAGGCTTTGAAGCTTACCAGAGTATGATTAAAATCAGCAACTTAACCATTCGCCAGATCGTTTGGGAACCGCGCGAACAGAAGTATCTTCCAGAATTCGAATGAACCACCTCAATTTCACCCCAACCTTCACTATTCGCCCGCTCCAAACCGAACAGGATTGGTGGCGCGTTCGCAACCTGCTCATTGAGACCTTCTCTATCACCGGCCCCGGATTCAACTGGGAATTGCGCCGCTGGGAAGGCACTCGTTTCCATCGCGAAGTCACCTGGGATCCGGCTGTTTTTGCAGACTTCCGCCTTTGGGAAACGCACTCCGGTCGTCTTGCAGGCGTGGCTCTCCCGGAAGGAGATGAGATCAATCTGCTCATCCACCCTGAGTTCCGCGATAACATCGAAGAGTCCATGCTGGATTACAGCCAGGTCAACTTTGCGCGCGAAAACGAACAGGGCAAAAAGCAGGTTCAAATCACCATATACGAGTGGGACAGGGTTCGACAGCGTCTGGCAGAAAACCACGGCTTCGAGAAAATGTCTTACGGATGGATTACTCGCTGGATGCGCGTGGGCAACCAACCTCTGCAGGAACCGCACATCGCCATCGATTACACCATGCGTGTCACCCACTCACTAGTGGATGACGGCGAGCATTGGGGCGACTGCCAGCGCATGGCCGACTTGCTCAACGCTGGATTCAACCGCCCCGGCTTCCATCAAGCCCAGGAATACCACAACTTCATGACACAGCTGCCCATGTTCCTCAACGAACTCAATCTGGTCATGGTCGCCCCAGATGGCAGCTTTGCCTCCCATGCCGCCCTCAACTACGACTCCGCCAACCGCTTCGCCATTTTTGAGCCCGTTTGCACGCACCCCGATCACCGCCAGCGCGGCCTGGCCAAAGCGCTGATGCTGGAGG
>JAEXTI010000240.1 GCA_023406965.1 Chloroflexota bacterium | reverse complement strand
GATTCTGGGCTTTCAGCCGCTACCTGAGTATCGATCTCGCTGGCCTTGGACCACATGCTGAACAGGCCCACGAAGCTCACCAGGCGAGCCTGATCGGCAGGGATTTGTCCGGTGACGAGCATGACGGGCAGCGAGAAAAGCGCGTATCCCTGGCTGGCAGTTTCTTCGATTGCGTAAGGCACGGTTTCAGGCCAGGAAACTTCGGCAACGGGATTGGTCATGCTGATGCCCAGGGCGCCTTCGCCTTCGGGGGGATCGACGCGGGGAACTGCCTGGAAGGTCAGGTTTTCGCCACCGCGTTGGATGCTGATGGTGATTTCATTGCCTACGTTTGCGCGTACCATGGAAGAGAGATGCTCGATGTTGCGGACGTTTTCTCCGTTCACGGCAAGGATCAGATCGTCGGGCAGCAAGCCGACCATTTGGGCAGGCGAGCCTGGATTGGTGTCGGTGATCACGACCTTGTCGGGTTGGGGTACGCCTTCGAGGGTGAAGACCAGGCTGAAGAGCAGCATGCCAATGATCAGGTTCATGAGCGGGCCGCCGATGAGAATGCCAAAACGCTTCCAGGGGCTGGCCGAGGACATGCCGCCGGGGATGGTGGGATCGTTTTCACCACGCGGGCGGACGAAAGCGCCGAAGGGGATGGCGTTGAGGGTGAAATCGGTGCCGTCGTAGGTAAACAATTTGACCAGGCGAGGGGGAAACCCAAAGCCGAACTCTTCGACAGGAATCTTGAAGAGTTTGCTGAAAACGTAATGCCCCAGTTCGTGGAAGAAAATCAGTGCTCCCAAACCTAGCACAAAGAGCACGATTTCAAGAGCTTTTTCGAATACCATGTTTCAAATCTCCATTAATTGCCCGAGCGAAAACTGTCCCTCGGGAGGAACCTCTGTCCTCATTATATCCTGATTCAAGGAGCAACTTCCAGGGTACTTCAGCAGGTATAAGGTTCCCTCAAATGTATTGCAGGATCTATACCAGATCTAATCCAGGCACAGATGCGAACCTGCTATCTTTAGATCATCTTAATTTGAGGTGTGTATGGGGTGCTTCGCCCCCCATCTCAAACTCTGGCTAAGTCGTTACAACAAAGGAATTATAAATGAATCAAATATTCAAAACTCGTTGGGTCGTAGATGTCGCTCTTTTCGTTGCCTTCCTGGGGTGTTTTTTCCTGGATTTAACTGGTACGGTGCTGCATCAAATCCTGGGGTTGATTGGCGCTGGGATTGTGCTCTACCACCTTCTGTCGCATTGGAAGTGGGTGCGAGCCGTGACCGAGCGGTTCTTTTCCAGCACATCCCATCAACCCCGCCTGTACTACGTGCTCGATGCGCTGTTGTTATTGGGGTTTGCGGCAATCCTGGCGACCGGTCTGGTCATTTCGACCTGGTTGAATTTGCCACTGAGCAACTATACGGGCTGGCACACTGTTCATGTGCTTTTCTCGATCAGCACGCTCCTGATGGTTGTGCTCAAACTGGCCTTGCACGCTCGCTGGATCGCCACGACCGCGCGCCGGATGTTTGCCCCGCCTGCTCTGGCGCCCACCCCTGTGCAGATTGCCGATTATTCACGGCGCGATTTCCTGGTAGTGGTTGGTACAGTAGGAGCCGCCGCGCTGGTTGCCATTGGCAGCTCTGCGCCCAGCCTGGCCAACGCTCAGGTTACCGGCACATCTGGAAGCGATTCGGCATCGAGTTCGTCCGGCACGATGAGTTCCAGGCGCTTGAGCAATTCCAGCCAGTCGAGCAGTTCTTGTGCTGTGCGTTGCGGCAAACGCTGTTCCTATCCCGGTCACTGCCGCCGCTATACCGACGCGAATGACAATGGGCGCTGCGATTTGGGGGAATGCCTTTCGTAATAGGATTCCGGCGAATCAAAGTTTTATAAGCTGTGAATATCTCCCTCCAGGCCCGCCTGGGTCAGCCCCGCTTCGACCTGCGCCCGGTCGGTCCACTCGAAGCGCAGCGCAATGCCGCAGTCGCTGGACAACTCGCGCGGTGTGGGCACCAGCTTGACCTTCAAGCTGGCTTTAGTGAGGATTTTCTCGGCGCGGAGAGCCGCGCTGGTGGTGTGGAACAAAACGACGCCTTGATTCATGGTGTCGCAATCCTTCTCACTGCCTGGATGACGGTTTCGATGTCCGTTTGGGTGGTCAGCGGACCGGGCGCCAGACGCACCGTGCCTTCGGGGAATGTGCCGATGCTGCGGTGGGCGGCGGGGGCGCAGTGCAGCCCCACCCGGCAAAGGATGTCCGCTTCTTCGTCCAGGCGGTAGCCAATCTCCGAGACTCGTTTGCCCAGCAGAGTGAAAGATACCACGGCGGTGGCCTGCCTCGGGTTCTGTGGCCCAAACAGGCGCAAGCCGGAGATGCTTGACAGACCTTCGCGCAGTTGCGTGGCGAGAGCCAATTCATGCGCGCGCAGCTCGTCCAGGCCGCGCTGGCGCACCCAGGCCAGTCCCGCGCCCAACCCGGCGATGCCCACGCCGTTGGGCGTGCCGCTTTCATAGCGGTCGGGCAGGTCTTCAGGCTGGATTTCAAACTCCGAGCGGCTGCCCGTTCCGCCTTGAAAGAGCGGGGGCAGTTGGGCAGGGTCGCAGCTGTCTGCCAGGATCAAGCCGCCGGTGCCCGGTGGGCCTTGCAAGGCTTTATGCCCGGTGAAGGCCAGCAGGTCAATGCCTATCGCACCCATGTCGATGGGCAGGACGCCCGCGGTTTGGGCGGCGTCCACCAGGATAAATGCTCCGGCTGCGCGGGCCAGAGCGGCGATTTCGGCGATAGGGGAGATGGTTCCGGTGACATTGCTGGCGTGGTTCACCACCACCAGACGGGCGCCACTTTGCAGCGCGGCGGCAAACGCATCTGGTGAGTGCGTTCCGTCAGGCAGGGCGGCGATGACATCCACCTGCACGCCCTGTTTCTCCAGCGCGCGCAGAGGACGCATGACGGCATTGTGTTCCATGCCTCCGGTCACGACGCGATCACCAGGGCGCAGCAAGCCGTGCATTGCGATGTTTAGTCCGTGGGTGGCGTTGAGAGTGAATAACACCCGCATGGGGTCGCGGATGCCAAAGAACTCGGCCAGTGCTTCGCGGGTATCGTAGACAATACGCCCGGCTTCAATCGATAGGCGGTGGCCGGAGCGGCCGGGGTTGCCCCCGGCGCGCTCCAGAAAATTGTGCATGGCTGCTAACACTTCGGGCGGCTTGGGCCAGGAGGTGGCCGCGTGGTCGAGATAAATCATTTGGTCAGCGTGATGCGGTACGTTTCGTCGGCGTCCTGGCTGATTTCAGCCTTCCAGCCGGCCAGCTTGCCGGTGCGCTCGATGTTGTTACGTGAGGTGAACGAGTCGGTGAGCACAATCAGGGTACCGCTTTTCAACTCCATAATGGCCTGGCGAGTCAGCATGGCCGGTTCGGGGCAGGACAGGCCGCGGGCGTCAATGGTTTTCGGTTTGGACATGAGATAACTCCTTGAGGGAAGATGGCAAAGAGATCAGGCAGCGCGCGCTTCGCGCATGGTCAGGCCGATGATGCTGAGCACGACCAGGCCGATGATCACCGCGGCAGGGCCGTATGCGCCGGGCCCGGCAGCGGAACTGGCCAGGCTGAAGGTGTGAGCAATTCCCGCTCCGGCAATCATGCCGAAGACGAAGATGGCCGCGTCGGCGTCACCTTCGCCGCTGAGGAAGACTTGCCGCCCGGGGCAGCCGCCTGCCAGGGTGAAGGCCAGCCCGGCCAGGACCATGCCGCCAAAATTCCACAACCAATTCACGTGGGCCACGGGTTGGCCTTCAAAGCCAGGTTTGAACTGTCCCAGGGCCAGGTTGGTGAGGAAAGCCGCCACCAGTAGGGCCAGAACGCCGTTAAACAAATGCATGTCGCGCAGAAGAACGATGTCCCGCAGGGCGCCAACCGTGCAGAAGCGGCTGCGCTGGGCCAGGAAGCCGATGAGCAGACCCGCGCCGAGAGCGATGTATAGAGGAGCGTGCTGGCTGCCGGGGCCGGTTTGGGAGAAGAAGACAGGGCCGACCGGGTTGCCATCGGCATCTCGCCCGAAGAGGGGTGCGACGACCAGCAAGACGAGTAGAACCACCACAAATACGGGCATGATCCAGCCCGCGATCGGCGCGGTGGGGCGGCTGCGGCCTAACGAAAATCCGCGCTGGAGGAAGACAATGCCCAGGCCGATTCCGGCAAATAAGCCGACGATGCCGGGAATGGCATTCCAATCGCCGCCGCTCAGGCGCAGGTAAGCGCGCCAGGGGCAGCCCAGGAAAACCAGTGCGCCGATCATGGCGAACATGCCTAACAAGAAGCGGATGAGCGGGGAGGAGCCGCCACGGGGTTTGAACTCGCGGAAAAGTAGGGCGGCAACCAGCGCCCCGAGCACAAAGCCGATGATTTCGGGACGGATATATTGGACAGCAGCGGCGCGATGAAAACCCAACGCTCCGGCGATATCGCGGCTGAAGCAGGCCACACAGATGCCCATGTTGCCGGGGTTGCCCAAGGCCACCAGAACGGGAGCCAAAATACCGATGACGATGCCGGTGATGATGGGTCCCCAACGAGAGATGAGAAAGTTTGAAATTGCGCGCATAGAAGGGTTCCTTTGTTTCAAATCATGGTAAAGAAAATGGGCCTCGGCGCGCAAGCCAAAGCCCATGTGGAACCCGTTGAACTTAAAACTCAGTGGGTGACACGGTCAACCTGCCGCGCGCTGGGGCTGGATACGGCACGCGTATCCTGGCAATGTTCGATCAACGCCGGTGATACAGGTTGGGCATCGCGTCACCTCCTTTATTTTGGAATCTTGTTAATATGGAAGACTTCGTGCCTATTATAGCCCGATTTGAATGGTTTTGTGTGCGGAAAGCCTTGCATTTCTCATCCAAATTTAAGGAAACTCATGAGGTTTGTCTGTATAATTTCGTTGCTCCGATGGGGAGTAGCCGCCTGAAAAAGGTTGCGCAGCCGTCAATCCGGAAGATCATTCCCGGCTGAGTGAGGAAAGGCAAGACCATCGCCAGTGTATTGGCGGTGGTCTTTTTTGTGTATCGGGCTCAGGATTGTGGGCGTGTGGTAATAACGCCGAAATTTAAGTTTTGTTGTAATATGGTGGAAAGAGGAGAAAGCAGAGGAATGGACAAAAGCAGGGAGGCACATGTGAATTGGCATCAGATTTCAGCACAGGAAGCGATGGAGCATTTCGGGTCATCCTTGCAGGGCTTGTCGCCTGCGGAAGCGGCCCAACGCCTGGTTGAGTACGGACCAAACGAGTTGAAAGAAAAAGGCGCCCGCAGCCCGTGGAAAATTCTGTGGGAGCAATTCACTGCCACCATGGTCTTGATCCTCATCGGCGCAGCGACCGTCTCAGGATTTCTCGGCAAGTGGCAGGAGGCAGGGGCCATTTTTGCCATCGTGCTGTTGTTCTCCCTGTTAGGTTTTGTCCAGGAATACCGTGCTGAACGCGCGATGGCGGCCTTAAAGAAAATGGCGGTTCCGCGGGTGCGGGTGCAGCGGGATGGTGTTTTGCAGGAAGTACCGGCTCGTGATCTGGTTCCGGGGGACATCGTCTCGCTGGAAGCGGGAAATATTGTTCCGGCGGATTTACGGCTGGTCGAATGTGCCAATTTGCGTGTACAAGAAGCCGCTCTGACCGGTGAGTCGGACGCGGTGGAGAAGGACATTGCTACCCTGGAGAAAGCCGACCTCCCGCTGGGAGACCGGACCAACACGGCTTACATGGGAACCACGGTCACCTATGGACGCGCAACCGGGGTGGTTATTGCTACAGGGATGAAAACCGAGTTGGGTAACATTGCCAACTTATTGCAACAAGGGGGTGATGAGCAGACCCCGCTACAGAAGCGCTTGGACCAATTGGGCAAGATTCTCGCGATGGTGGGGGTGGCGGTAGCGGTGCTGGTGGCCCTCTTGGATATTGTGCGTGGCACGCCTGTATTGGATGCCTTCCTGGTGGCTGTTAGCGTGGCGGTGGCGGTGGTGCCCGAGGGGCTGCCCGCGGTAGTGACCATCACATTAGCGTTGGGCGCGCGGAGAATGCTGGCACGAAACGCTCTCGTGCGTAAATTGTCGGCGGTAGAGACGCTGGGCTCGGTAACCACAATCTGCTCGGACAAAACCGGCACATTAACTGAAAATCGCATGACCGTGACCGTGCTGGATGTGGCCGGACACCGCGTAGATGTAAACGAACAGACCACCCCGAAGGGCCAGGGTATGATTGACCTGAGCGCGCCTGGGGCAGTTACCTCGGAGGGATCGCTGGCGCTTCTGCTGGTCGGGGGCGCGCTGTGTAATGATGCGCGCCTGGCGGCGGATGATGAAATGGGTTTGGGACAGCGTTACCACGCGATCGGCGATCCAACGGAAGGCGCGCTGGTGGTTGCGGCGGCGAAGTTTGGATTGATGAAAGCTAATTTGGATGCGCATAAGCCCCGAATTGCGGAATATCCTTTTGACTCTGAGCGCAAGCGCATGACTACCCTGCACAGCCTGGAACGCAGCCGCCAATCCAGCATCCGCGAACTGCTGAACGTGGTCGCTCCTCATGCTGCTTACATATCCTTCACCAAGGGTTCGGTGGATGGACTGCTGGAAATTTCGACCCATGTTTGGGATAGAGGCGCACTCCATCCTTTGTCTGATGCGTACCGCCGCCGGATCGAAGGCGCCAACCGGCGGCTGGCGGAAAACGGGATGCGCGTGCTGGGGGTGGCATTCAAGACGTGGAACACGATTCAAACAGGGGCAGCCTTGGAAGAGGGCCTGACCTTTATCGGTTTTGTGGGCATCATCGATCCGCCGCGCGCCGAGGTGAAAGACGCGGTGGCGCGAAGCAAGAGCGCCGGCATCCGTCCGGTGATGATCACCGGCGATCATCCGCTGACCGCTTTATTTATTGCTCGCGAATTGGGTATCACTACCACCGGAAAAGCGATGACCGGCACGGAGCTGAACGGCTTGAGCGATGATGATCTTCTCAAGGTGGTTGAAGAGATCGACGTATTTGCGCGGGTTTCGCCGGAACATAAATTACGCATCGTCAATGCGTTGCAGAAGCGCGGGCACATCACTGCAATGACCGGAGACGGCGTAAACGATGCGCCAGCTCTGAAGACTGCCGACATCGGTGTGGCGATGGGCATTACCGGCACGGACGTGTCCAAAGAAGCTGCCAAAATGGTACTGCAGGATGATAACTTCAGGACGATTGTGGCGGCGGTGGAAGAAGGCCGCGTCATCTATGACAATTTGCGTAAGTTCATCAAGTTCAGTATTGGCGGCAATCTGGGCAAGATCATCGTCATGCTGGGGGGCGTGGTGATGGGCATGCCCGTGCCGCTGCTGCCGCTGCAACTGTTGTGGCTGAACCTGCTGACGGATGGGTTGCTGGGTGTGGGGATGGGCGTAGAACCCGCCGAACGAAATGTGATGAAACGCAAGCCCATCTCGCCGCAATCCGGCATTTTTAGCGGGGGCGTAGGCGGGCAGATCATCCGGTTTGGCTTGCTCATCGGCGCGCTCTCGCTGGGGATGGGCGCGTGGCATTTCTACGGCGGGAATGCAGACTGGCAGACGATGATGTTCACCACGCTGGCTTTTGCCCAGGTTTGGCAGGCCATTGGCATTCGTAGTGGCAACGACTCGATCTTCAAGGTGGGGCTGTTGTCGAATAAGCCGCTTTTGGGGCTGGCTGGGGCTGTTGTGGTGGCACAGCTGGCAGCTATCTATGTCCCGGCGCTGCAAGATTACTTGAGGACCTCGCCGCTTTCCTTCACGGACTTGCTGTTGTGCATGGCGGTTGGCTCTGTAGTGTTTTTGGCAGCAGAAGTGGAAAAGTGGTTCCGGCGGAGGAAAAAAGTCTGATGCGATCACCCCGGCGAGGTTTGAATACGTAAGGCGTGGTAAACTCTAGGCAGTGGTAGGTTTCAGGAGAAAGATATGATCTTCCGTTTCTTTCAACAATTGATTCGCCCGCTGCCTATTCAAACCCGGGAGAAGGTGATTGCCGAGATCACCCCGCTTTCTTCGCCTGGATTCGACTTCTTTCTGTTAGTCATCCTCTCATGCAGCATTGCTACGCTGGGGTTAATCACTGATTCTGCTGCTGTAATTATCGGCGCCATGCTTGTTGCGCCGTTGATGTCGCCCATCATTGGCATTGGCCTGGCTTCAATTGTTGGCGATTCAACATTATTAAAAAGCGCTGCCTCTGCTTTGCTACGCGGCGCGGTGTTGGCGATTTTGCTTTCGGCATTGGTAACGCTGGTAAATACCTACCTGCCGATTATATCTTTTCAATCTTTGCCGCAAGAGGTGCTTTCACGAACTCATCCAACACCAATTGATCTGATGATCGCTTTTTCTGGTGGAATTGCCGCGGCTTACGCAATGACCCAGGCCAACCTTTCGGCTGCATTACCGGGGGTAGCTATCGCGACTGCTTTGATGCCCCCGTTGTGTACAGTGGGGATAGGCCTAGCGTTAGGACGGTTGGATGTGGCTGGCGGAGCCATCTTGCTGTTTATCACCAATGCAGTCACCATCGCTTTTGCGGCAGTGTTGGTTTTTTTTCTGCGCGGTTTTGGGTCCAGTTCGGTAGTTGGGAAGTCTCGGTTGCCCAGAAGCCTGGTGCTTTCGGCCAGCCTAACATTGCTGTTGTTTGTGCCACTCAATTATTGGGGCGTTCAATTCTTTCGGGATGCGTCTGAGAATCGCCATATCTATGAAGTGGTGCAAGAGCAAGTCGCCCAATTTGGCAGCACCGAGTTGGTGGAACTGGATCTGGACCGCGCGGGAGATGTTTTGGGCATGGATATCACGGTGCGAACCAACAGCCAACTGCGTTATCACCAGGTAGTTCAATTACAGGAGAGCATTGTGGCGCAGTTAAACCGCCCAATTTCGCTCAAGTTGAACCAGATTTTTGCCGAGCGGCTGGATCCGTTAATTCCGCCGACGTTTACACCCACACCGACCATTACACTAACTCATACGCCGGGTCCAAGCCCCACCGCCACAAACACCCCGCTGCCAACATCCACCGCTACACCGACAACCACGCTAACCTCTTCACCAACTGCCACATCACTGCCGACCGCTACTTCTACCGATACGCCAACCCCACAGGTGGCCCAGGTCGTATCGACGCTATTGCCGCGAATGCAGATTTTCCAATCGCCGGGCGGACCGGCCATTGGACAGCTGCGTGCAGGGCAGCCCATCACTATCTTATATGGGCGGCAGGTTTATGGCGGGTTGGTTTGGTTGGAAATTCGGGATTCGGAAAGCCGGGTGGGTTGGGTTCCGGAGCTGTATCTGCGCGTATTGACTGCAACCCCCACTCGAACACCCAGCGCAACCCCCTCGCCAAATTCCAATGAGCCCTGAGCAAAGTGAAGCTTTCTTGAGTAGTTTGAAAGTGTCACATTGCAGAAAAGGAGACTGTGAAAAGCATGGCCTCCTTTTTATATCCGGCGAGTATCTTTCTCTACTGCCGCAACAAGTCGAGGTGCTTGCGGAAGTGTTTTTGCAGGTTGACCTGGTATGCTATGGTGTGGCGGGTCAGGGCGGCGTTGATTTCTGCGCCGTGCTGGGCCAGGGCCGAGCCAAAGGTGACGTGCAGGATTTCGCGGGCGTGGAAATCATCCAGTAGGAAAGGTCCGCATCCGGCTGGGGCTTTGCTGACCTCGGCGGAGACGTGGTAACTGACCCGGTCAAGCGAATACCGCTCCAGAGCCAGCATCCAAATTTTCTCAAATAATCCCGGCTCGGCTAGCGCCAGGGTGCGCAAGGCTTCCAGGTAGCTGGTTCCGGCGGTTTTGACGTGCAGGCGGCTGCCCCAGTGTTTGGCGATCAACGGGTAGACGCTGAATTTGTCGGAGCCGGAGTGCAAGCTGAGTTTGTAGCTGCCGAAGTGGGCGGTCACGGCGGCGTGGCGGGCCATTTCGGCGTCCAGCGCGGCCAGGTCGCCGATGTAGTCGACTCCTTTTTCAAAGCGTCCAATGAAGCGCGGGGCCAGCGAGGTAAACTTGACTCCCTGGCGGGTAAGCTCGTTGGCGATGAAGTAGTGCTCCAACGGAGTGGTGGGGGCGTCGGTTTCGTCCACGGAAACCTCGAAGTCGAAACGTTCCAGCATTTTGCTCAGGTGGCGGTACATGTCCACGGTATGGCTGACGGCATGCCCGTATTTGACCGCGGCGCGCAGCAGGCTAGTTTCGTCGAAGATGCCAAAGCCGTGATCGGCAGGCTGCTCAAGATATAACGTGCGCAGTTCATTCCAGGGCAGCAACCGGGCCTTTTCTTGCAGGGCGGAGAGCGGTTGAGTGTCGGCGCTGTTGTCGACGTGCGCGCCGGGGTCGACCGTGTAGAAGGTGTACCCGGCGGCGACAAAGGGCGGTAGGTCAGCTACGGTTTTGAGGTGGTCGGCATCCGCGCCCCAGGGGGCATCCCACCCGGCGGCCTCTACGGCGCGACGGGCGTCGTCCATGACCATTTGCGGGGTGCGGCCAGTGCGCGCATTTTCACGCACCGATTGCTGGGCGAAGATGGGGGCGAACCCGCTGCCGCGCACCGCGGCAATATGCCCGGGGGTGGCGGAGCCCAGGCGGTCGCCAAAGCCAAATGAAGCTGAAAGGCCAAGTGGTGAAAGCATGAACCTACCTTTATCGAGTGAGCCAGCCGCCATCGACGGGCAAGATGGCGCCCTGGACGTAATCGGAGGCGGAGGAAGCCAGGAAGACCACCGCGCCCATCAAATCGGCGGGCAGGCCCCAGCGCCCGGCGGGGATGCGCTCGAGGATGGCGGTCGAGCGGTTGGCATCGGCGCGCAGCGGGGCGGTGTTATCGGTAGCCATGTAACCGGGGGCAATGGCATTGACATTGACACCCGACTTCGCCCATTCGTTGGCCAGAGCGCGAGTGATCCCGGCGATGCCGCTCTTGGCGGCGGTGTAGGAAGGCACGATGATACCGCCCTGGAAGGAGAGCATGGAGGCCACGTTGATGATTTTTCCACTGCCTTGCGGCACCATGACCCGCCCGGCGGCTTGCGCCAGGAAGAAGGCGGCTTTGAGGTTAATTTGCAGGACGTCATCCCAATCGGCTTCGCTGAATTCCAGCGCGGGCGCGCGGCGAATGATGCCGGCGTTGTTGATGAGGATGTCCAGGCGGCCCAACGCGCCGATGACTTCGGCAACCACTTTGTTGAGATCGGCCACAGTGGCGGAGCGTAAATCGCATTGGATCATGTGGTAGCGGCGGCCCAAAAAGCGCACTTCGGCGGCGGTATCTTCACTGGTGGTGTAATCCAGCCCGGCGATGTCGGCTCCGGCTTCAGCCAGGGCCAGGGCCATGCCGCGGCCCAATCCACGCCCGGTGCCCGTGACCAGGGCTACTTTCCCATCGAGTTTGAAGGAATCCAGGATCATGGCGCGCTCCCTAATGGCCCAGTTCTTTAAGCATGGCGACGGTTTTGCCTACCCAACTCAGAGCGGGGTCTTCGACGGCGCCTTGACTGCGCTGGTTGCCCGCCAGGAACCACAGGTAGTAAGTGGTATAGCCGGGAGCGGAGACCACGGTGTGATAGCCTCGCGGCATCATGTGGATGCTATTGTCGCGCACGGTGAAGTTCTCGTCCTCGCCTTCCTCGTTGTAGTAATGGCAGATGCCAAAACCTTCGGCAGGGCTGACTTTGAAGTAGTACATTTCTTCGTGATAAGCCTCGCGGGGCAGATTGTCCTCCTGGTGTTTGTGAGGGGGGAAGGTGCTCCAGTTGCCGCTGGGGGTGAAGGTTTCGCCAACGATTAAGCGGCGGGCGGGCAGATCGGGCTGCGAAACGCTGGTGAGAATTTGGTAGTAATTGCGCTTGAAGTTGGCCGCGCCCCACACGCCCGCGGCGATTCGATCCGGCGCGATGACGTAGGGCTGGATTTTGGTCTGGTCGCTGGGCGCGCTGGGCAGGGCGATTTCTACAGCGCCAACGGCCTGGATGGTGTACTGTGCCCCGGCGGGGATGTACACCGAATGGGGCTTGCCTGCAAAGGGGTTGGGCCGCCCGCCGACTTGTGGGAAGGTTTGCCCGTTGATCTCAAAATTTGCTTTGCCGCCCAGGATGACGGCCAGGATTTCGCGGTCACCACTGTTGGCCTGGTGGGTTTCGCCAGGGGTCAGTTTGAGCAGGCCAAAATCAAGCAGTTTGCAGGGATTGATCGGCGGGGTATTTAGCCCGGGGTTAGTGGTTAAGTAGGCGTGGTATTTCATAGTGAGTCTCCTATCGTCAGGTTCGAATGTCTGCATCGACCGAGGTATCCAGATCAAAGGCCGGGCCGATCTGCCCAGTGATGCGGACGCCGTCGATGCACAGTCTGCGCGCGTTGCGGATAAAAAAGCCGGCCTGGGTCATGCTGGGGATGTCGTCGGCCATTTCGGGAAAATCTGCTTCCATTCCTGGGCTCAGGAAGATGGAAATGTCGCTCAGTGAAATGTCTTCCAGCGGCATCTCTGCCAGCCCATAGAAGAACCCGGCAGCCAGTTTGACATCCACGGCGGTAATGTGGCTGTAGTGAACGTTGCGGAAGGCTGGAGTGCCTTCGTCCACCGGTCGCATGGTCTTGTCCGATACCAGTGGGTCGCCCTTGGCCCCGTTGCAATTGTAGTACATATTCATGGTGAAGGGGCACAGCACGCCGTCCATGATGATGTTGCTGACGCTGACATTCTGTACGACCCCGCCGCGCCCGCGCCGGGACTTCATGCGGATGCCACGGTCGGTGCCGATGAAAACACAGTTGGAGATGACTACATTTTGCACATCGCCGCTCATCTCGCTGCCGATGACCACGCCGCCGTGCCCGCGCTCCAGGGTGCAATTGGTGATGGCAATGTCACGGCAGGCCGCGCGGCGTTCGGGATGTTCGAACTGGGTGCCGGATTTGATAGTTATACAATCATCGCCCACACTAATGAAACAATCGGAGATGCGCACCAGGCGGCAAGAATCGGGGTTGATGCCGTCGGTGTTGGGTGATTCGGGCGGGTTGTGGATGGTCACGCCGCGCACATTGACGTTTTCGCAGCGCACGGGATTAACTGTCCAGGCGGGCGAGTTGGTGAGCGTCACGCCTTCGATGAGTACGTTGCGGCAGTCGGCGAAGCCGATCAGGCGCGGGCGAGGAAAAGGCAGGCTGCCCGCGCGGTGGGCGCTCCACCAAAAACTACCCTGCCCGTCGATCACGCCGCGCCCGGTGATGGCAATATTTTCCAGCCCGTTGCCCGCCAGCAGGGGAGCATAGGTTTGTTGTTCCATGCCCTCCCAACGGTTGGAGGTGATGGGGTAATCGGCGGGGTTCTGGCTGCCGAGCAGGGTTGCGCCGGGCTCGAGGTGCAGGGTAATATTGTCACGGAAGTTGAGGGTTCCGGTCAGATAGCGCCCCGGTGGAAGAATCACCGTGCCGCCTCCGCGTTCAGCGCTGGCGTCGATGGCAGCTTGCAACGCCCTGGTGTCCAGAGCGCGCCCATCGGCAACTGCGCCAAAATCGGAAGGGGAGAGAAGTTGGGAGTTCATCTGACGTAGGGTTTGACGTTGTCCAGTTCCAACGCAGCCAGGATGAAAGGACCGACGCCTTTGAAATCGTTGGCGGCGACGGGTTCTTTGATGTAGTATTCGTAGCTGCCGTCGCGATAGGGCGTGCCGCCCAACCCGGCCACGCTGCAAGTGCCATCCAGGGTCAGGCTGCCGCGCGAATCGATGCGGATCATGTTCTCAAGCAAGCCATGATAAGCGCGCAGGGCAGCCGTGAGGAATTCGGGTGGCAGCCATCCCATGCGGACGCCTTTGGCAAAGCCGTAGGCGAGCATGGCCGAAACGGAGGCCTCGCGGTAATTGCCGGGGCGGGAGGCTTGATCGACTACCTGGTACCACAATCCACTGGCGGGGTCCTGGAATTGGATGAGGGCCTGGGCAAGCCGGTTGAGGATGGCGATGAGTTCGGCGCGGTTGGCATGGGTGGCGGGCAGGTAGTCGAGCACATCGACAAGGGCCATAACGAACCAGCCGATGGCGCGCCCCCAGAAGTGAGGGGAGCAGCCGGTGAGCGGGTCGGCCCAACGCTGTGTTTTGCTCTCATCCCAGGCGTGATACAGCAGCCCGGTGCGCGGGTCGCGGGTGTGGGCTTCGATGAGCAGAAACTGGCTGGTCAGGTCATCGAAGATTTCATGCTCGGAAAAGGTGAGTGCATACTCCGCGTAGAACGGCCCGGCCATGAATAGGCCATCCAACCACATCTGGTTGGGGTAAATTTGTTTGTGCCAGAACCCCCCGCTGGGGTTTCGGGGTTGACCACGCAATTGACCGCGCAGGCATTGGATAGCTGCTGCATAGCGCCGGTCGCCGGTACGGTGGTAGAGGGGGAACAGCAATCTGCCTGGGTAAACCTGGTCGAGGTTGAACTCATCCACCCGGTAGGTTTCGATCTGGCCGTCCGCGGTGACAAAATGATCGACCCAGACCTGGCCGAAACCTTGTAAGCGAGTGTCCCCACCGGCAGCGGCAACCGCCGCAATGGCGCGAACAAACAGACCGTGCTCGTAGTGCCATTTCCAGCGCTCGGGAGGATACGCGTCCAGCACCGAATTAGCCATTCGAACAGCCCACGAATTGGCGGTGGTAATTTCGGGGGATGAGAGATGTGTCATAGGAATACCCGTGGTGGTGTTCAGAATGAGGCGGGCGGTGATTGGCCGCCCGCCTCTACCCGTGGTTTCTGGGTTACTTGAGGAACCCAGTCTGGAGGAGGGTCTCCTTTGCATCGGCTTCCAGTTGGGCAGCCCCGAGACTGTCGAGGCCGGCGATGTACTCGGCCCAGGTTTCCGCGGTCAGGGGTTTCTGGCCGAGGACGAACTGGACGATGTTTTCGCTGTAGAAGCGGACAAAGTCGGCGGCGTTGCTGGGCGGGTTGATCACGCCGGTGCCCGTCGCCTGGGTGAAGGGTTTGGTCAAGAATTCAGCGTAGTAGGCTTTGGGGTCCATGTCGCGACCGTTCTTGGTCTTGTAGGCGACATAGCGAGCCTGCATTTCGACATCCGAGAAGATGTAGACCATGTTGGCCAGTTGGGTGAGCGGCTGCATTTCCTTGCTGGTCCAGGCCATTTCAGGCGCAATGCCTTCGGTGACAACATAGCCGTTGGAGTCTAAGACGTAGTTTTCACCTTCCACGCCGAAGCCAAGCAGGAAGTAGCCCTCCTTCGAGGCGGTCCACTCCAGGAAGCGAGCGATGGCCTCGCCCTTGCCCTCGTCGATGGCTTTCTGCGAGATGGCGTAGATACGGGCGGTCTTCATGACCGTACCCATAGAGGCTTCACCATCGGGGCCCTTGACTGCGTCCATAGCGACCCACTGCCCATCGGGGAAGTTCTCGTCGAAGTCTTTGTAGTTGGACTTATTGGCCAACGCGGCGAAGTTTTCGACCATGATGCCGCACTTGCCCTGTTTCCAGCGGGCGCGGAATTCGTCCTTCTTGAGGGTGGGCCAGTCGGGATCGATGACTTTCTCGTCGTTGAGGGCTTTGATGAACTCGGTGCCTTTCATGTAATCTTCGGAGCGAGCATTCAGGGACACAGAGTCGCTGCTGGAGAGATTCCAGACACCCGCCACGCCGTAAGCGCCGTAGATGAAGTCGAAGCGCGGGCCGAGACCGGCCTGGGCCAGACCGGAGCCATCGATGAAGGCGCAGAAGCCGTAGGTGTCTTGCGTGCCGTTGCCATCGGGGTCATTGAAGGTGAAGGCCTTGGCCACTTCCATGAACTCATCCAGGTTGGTGGGGGCGGTCAGGCCGAGCTTATCCAGCCAGTCCTGGCGAATGACCAGTGAGTCGGTCTGGGGCAGCGCGCCGGGATCGGGCAGGCCGTACATGGCCCCGTCAAAGGTAGCCAGTTTGTTGCGGTCTGCATCAGCATAATGGTCGGCGGTGCGGGTGGGCATCAAGGGCAACAGGTCGTCGACTTGGGCAACCAAACCAGCCTGAACGAGCTTATAGAGCACGTCGCGGCTGACCATGAAGATGTCGGGCAGGGAGTTGCTGGCCGCGGCGGCGTTGATCTTGGTGTCCTGGTCGGCTTGCGTGGAGGGCAGCAGCACGAGCTTGAGGTTGACTTTGGCCTGTTCGCGGATGATGTCATAGGCCACCCAATCGTCGGGCGGCGGGCCGGCTTCGGAAACACGGCCACCAGCCCACAGCTCCAGGTCTACGACCTCGATTTCGGGCGGGGCGGGGGGTTCGGTGGGCGCAGCGGTGGGCTCTGCGGGTTTCTCCGTGGGAGCCGCGACTGCCGCGGTGGGCTGTTCTTGCGCCGGTTCGGCGGTTGGGGTTGCAACCGGGGCGCAGGCGCTGGCAAGTAGCGCAATGAGCACCAGGGCCAGCATCGACTTATAGAAAACCTTGTTCATTGTGACCTCTCTTACTTTGAATGGGTGGGCGAACTGAATACGTTGAAATATGTGCCTTGCGGCAGGTAAGTCTGATCGTTGACCTCCTTCAACTTACGATTTGACACCTCCAAGCAAGGTGCCTTTGGTAAAGTACTGCTGGATCCAGGGATAAATTGCAACCATAGGGAGCATAGTGAGGAAGACGCTGGCGGATTTAATGGACTGCACGGAGGCGGAACTAAAAGCGTCGTATTCGACGTACTCATTCATGTTGGCAGCCAGGAGGATGTTGCGCAGAAGGATTGGCAGCGGCTGCAACTTGGCATCGTTGAGATAGAGAATGGCGTTGAAGAATTCGTTCCAGTGAGCCACTGCGTACATCAGCCCAATGGTCAGCAAAATGGGCTTGGAGAGGGGCAGAATGACCGTCCATAACACCTGGAGCTCGTTGGCCCCGTCCAGGCGGGCGGCCTCTTTGAGCTCTTCGGGCAGGCCCTCGAAGAAGGATTTCATCACCAGCAAGTTGTAGATGTTGATGCCACCGGGCAAGATAACCGCCCACCACGAGTCGACCAATCCTAATTTGTTTACCACTAGGTAGACGGGGATCAAACCGGCATTGAACAGGAAGGGGATCATGACCATGGTGATGAAAAACTTGCGCCCGGGCAATTTTTCGACCGATAAAGCGTATGCGAACGGCACGGTCAGGAGCATGTTAATAATCACGCCGCCGATGGTAATGATGCCGCTGTTGGAGGCGGCGCGGACAAAGGAAGGATGGCTGAGCAACTGCTTATAGGCTTCAAAGGACCACTTCCAGGGATCCAGCCATAACCCATAGGCTTTGACATCCAGGAAATTCAGTGGGGTGACCGACATGATCAGCACTTTCCACAGGGGAATCAGAACTGCGATCAAGAGCAGGACCAGGAAGGTGTTGACCAGGATTTGGAAGATGGTGTCGTCACCACGTTTGATGATGCGCGCTTTGGTTGCCATGATGACCTCTTAGTAAATTCCGGACCCAGCAAAACGCTTAGCCAGCTTGTTGGAAACCAGCACCAGGACCAGCCCAATGACACCCTTGAAGAGACCCACAGCGGTTGCCAGGCTGAACTGGAACTCTAGGACGCCTTGCCGGTACACCCACGTGTCAAGAATGTCGCCGACGCTGTAGACGGGCAGGGAGTACAGTACGAAAATCTGGTAGAAACCGGCATCCAGAATGTTGCCCAGGCGCAGGAGGGTGACTACCACGATGGTGGGCAGAATGCCGGGCAGCGAGATATGCCAGATGCGCTGCAAGCGAGAGGCGCCATCCACGGCGGCGGCTTCGAACAGGGTGGGGTCAATGGCCATCAACGCGGCGAGATAGAGAATGGTACTCCAACCGGTTTCTTTCCAGATATCCGAGAGAATGACCACCCAGCGGAACCACTGGGGGGTGGTGAGGAAATGGATGGGTTCGCCTCCCGCGGCTTTGATGATGTCATTGATGAAGCCTTCTCCCGGAGAGAGCATGACCAGCAAAATGCCCAGCATGATGACCCAGGAGAGGAAGTGCGGCATGTAGGTGATGGTCTGCACGAAGCGAGAAAACTTTTTAAAGGCCGATTCGTACAGACAAATGGCCAATAAGATTGCCATGGGCATGCCCAGGATGAGTTTGCCCACGCTAAAGAAGATGGTGTTGCCGATTAACTGTTCGAAGTAAAACGAGTCAAAAAAGGTCAGGAAATGCTTGAAACCCACAAACGGGCTGTCAAACACTCCCAGCAGGGGCTTGAAATCTTTGAACGCAATTTGTGCGTTCCACAAAGCCTGATAACGAAACAGGATGAAATAGACGAAGCCGGGCAGCATCATGAAGTACACCCACCTGTACTTCGCCAAATTTCTCATCAGTCTGGCCCAGGATTTCTGAAAACTGGTATTGGTTTGGATCTTCCCAGGAGTAATTGCTTGATTCATGTTTTTCCGCGGGTTTGTAAAGATGGGAGGACTTTCTGACAACTTCAATTATAGAGGCATGTTCTTGAACTATTCAGTACTTCACTTGGATTTTAGCGTTCTGTATTGCCCAAATATAGTACACTTAGGATATGCAAGGCAGAACGGAATCGTCAACCTCCGGTGTTGAACAGGGCGGCCGGCCTACCATTGGTTTTTTGCTGGCCAGTTTGAATACGGGCGCAAGCCGCGCGCTGTGGCCGGGTGTCCTGGATTCGGCAGCGCGGCACGACGTGAACCTGATTAGTTTTCCGGGCGGGCGATTGAGCGCCACACCGGCGTTTGAGAGCATGCGCAACCAGGTTTTTGATCTGGCAGGGCAGGATTGCCTGGACGGGCTGATCACTTGGGCGTCCAGCCTGGGGGGCGTGTTGAGTCCCAGCGAAACCAGCGCTTTCCACCGGCGGTACGAAGGGCTGCCGATGATAAGCCTGGCGCAGTTCATGGAAGGACTGCCTACCATTGCCGTCGACAGCTATCAGGGCATGCGCGCGCTGCTGTCTCATTTGATCGAAAAACACGGCTTTCGACGGCTGGCCTTCATCCGCGGTCCAGAGGAGCATTATTACGCTCAGGAGCGCTACCGGGCTTATCTGGACACCCTGCGGGCTTTTGATCTTCCCCTGGCGCCGGAATTGGTCACCCGCCCGCTGCGCTGGGAGTCGGGCACAGAGGCCATTCAAATCCTGCTCGATGAGCGCGGCTTAACCCCTAAAAAGGATTTCCAGGCCGTGGTTGCGGTGAGCGACATGCTGGCTTTGTGGGCGTTGAAAGCCTTGCAGGCGCGCGGGTTTGATGTACCTGGCGACGTGGCAGTGACCGGATTCAATAATTCGATCGAGGAGCGCCTAGCAACGCCACCTTTGACCACGGTGGATCTGCCCTTTTACAGCCAGGGGGCCCGTTCGGTGGACTTACTCCTGGCGCGCTTGCACGGCGAAGCGGTGCCTGCTTTGATGACCCTGCCTTCCAGTCTGGTGGTGCGCCAGTCCTGTGGCTGCCCTTCGGCAGCGGTGGCGCTGGCAGGCAGCCTGCCCGGTGGGGCGGGCGGCAGTGATTTGCGCCAGCTTTCCGTGCAGGAGGCATGCCTGGACGAGATGTTGAGCGCGCTGGAAGGCCAGGTGGATGAGAAATCTCGCGAGCGAATGCGGAACATTCTGCAAGCGCTGCTTGCGGCTGCCGAAAAACCGCAAAAAAGAGCCCGCTTCTTGCAGTTGCTCGATGAAACGCTCAGCCTGGCAATGCAAGCGCGGCAAGAGATTCCAATTTGGAATGATGTTCTTTCGGTGGTTCGCCGCTGGGTGCTGCCCGGGCGAGGCTCAGCCGCGCAGGCGGCTGTGGAGGGGCTGCTGGGGCAGGCCAGGGTGGTGGTTAGCGAGGCAGAGAAACGCTCGCAAGCTTATTGGCAGTGGCAAAGCGAACGCCAGGCTGAGAATCTGCGCGAAACCAACCGGGCCCTGTTGACTTCTTTTAACATTGGACAGTTGGGCGATGTGCTCAGCGAGCATTTGCCGGGCCTGGGCATCCCCTGCGCGTATCTAGTGCTTTACGACCCTGATGGGTATGCCCGCCTGATGGCCGCCTACACTGAGCAAGGT
>JAEXTI010000207.1 GCA_023406965.1 Chloroflexota bacterium | reverse complement strand
TTACCTGCAAAATGACAAGCATCCAGAACGGGTACCAGCCACCCGTCCTTGCAACAAGCTTATCGAGAAACGCCGCAAATCCCGTTTCCTTCACTCGTCGCCTTTTGTTATCCACAACTTACAAAATAAAGAAGACTCGTTGCAAAACGCCACACACACTATAGCGCATATACTCTATTATACAAAGCCGAACAGAATTAACAAACAAAGAAACAACACAACGCAGTCGGTCTAAACACGGCTGGCCCGCCGCCTAGAAAGATGGATAGACAATATACAAGTGCAGAGCGGATACCTACATCAATACTGCACCACCGGCTTCACTTCCACCGGCGGATAAATTTGCCCTGATACCGGCGGCATGGGATTGTAAACCCAATCCACCTCCACGCTCGCACAGCACACCCCCGCCCGCCTTTGAATGCCCCGGTACACGCCGCGCACCAGCACATCTTCCATTGATAACGCCATGCCGAGGACCGCGACCGGCGAACCAAGCGGGATTGCCTTTAACTCATCGGCATACACCCCAGTAGATAACACCAGCTTCCTACCTCCATCTGCCTGGGCCTGTATCGCCGGAATGATCCACGGGAAGCCGTCCGCATCCACATAAGCCAGAAACTTGAGGTTGTCCAACTTGTTGAAAAAAGCCTTCGTCCAGGGATTGATTACCTCAACGTTTGCCCTCGAAGGCGCCAGGCTGCGCGCCAGCATGGTTTTGATCGCCGCTAAAATAACAGCGTTCATCGGCAGGGCTTGTTTGCCGGTATGCCCCAACAGGTCCATGTAGTGAACGGTGTGGATGCCAAAGTACGCATTGTAGCGGAACATGGGCACATTGTTGAACCACTCAAAATCCGGCCCGCCCGTTTCGCTATGCGTCCAGCGGGCCTTGCCCCGCCAGATTTGTTTGTCCAGGGTCATGACCATAAAGGCTGTATTGGGGTTTTGGCGGATGTGCTCCTTGCTCAATCCTTCAGTAAACTGCCCCCACAAAACCGTATTGGCCGAACCAGCCTTGAGGCTGGAAATTAACGTCAGATGCGGCAGACCCTGCGGGTTGACCGTTGCCAGCAAGCCAATTTTCATCGCCGGTTCAAAGGCGCGGATGTCCTCCGCAGAAAATGATGTGAGTGCAGGTTGAACAGTCATGGTCTCAGCCTCCTAAATACTTTCCACGCGAACCGCCCCGGTAACAAACACGCGCGCCGGATCGAACGCCGTACTTTTCGCCCACTTCTCAGCCTGTTTCATTTCTACTTTGCCAAGCAGCGGCGTCTCAACAAAGTCCCATGCCAAGCCCAAACGACGATACTTATCCCGGCACAGGTTATTGAACGCGCACAGTTCCCAGCGCTCCACCTGCCCTGGCAGATACTCAGCCAGCCACGCGCCAATTGCAATGATATTTGCTTCGTTGAGCGTCGCGCCCGGGATCAGCGGCGTGCGAATCCACAACTGCTTCCCGAGGTGCTCCCCCAGATACCCACCCAACCCTTGCAGGTTTTCCAGAATGCGATGGTTATCCGCACCCGTCCAGGCCTGGTGCGCATCGGCGTCCATCAGCTTGAGGTCAAACAAGATCAGGTCTACCTCAGCGGCCAATCGTTTCAACACCTCGGGCTGGCACAATCCACAGGTATCGATGGCAGTGGCTACGTTTTTTTCACGCAACGCCCTCAGCAAGGCCAGTGAAAAATCTAACTGCATGGTCGGCTCGCCGCCCGAGAGCGTCACGCCACCGCCTGATTTTGAAAAATAGGCCCGATCTTTGAGCAGTTCCTTCACCAGATCGCCTACACGAATTTCCTGCCCCAGCATCTCATGCGCATTGGCGGGACAAATTTCGGCGCAAACCCCGCACACCTGGCAAAGCTCCCGGTCACGGACCGCGCCTCCCTCGCTCCAACTCAGCGCGTGGTTTGGGCAGGCCTCCAGGCATGTTTTGCAGGCAATGCAACGGTTCTCCAACCACTGCACCTGATGATGCATGGAAATGCTTTCCGGGTTGTGACACCAGGCGCAATGCAGCGGGCAGCCTTTGAGGAAAACTGTCGTGCGCAGCCCCGGCCCATCCTCCGTGGAAAGCCGTTGCAAGTGCAAAATCGTGCCTGCTTCAGCGCTCATCATCCCCTAACCCATCTGGTGACTTTCACGCGCAATGATCTCGTCTTGCAGTTCTTTGCCGATGCTGGTGAAATAGGCATTATAGCCGGTCACGCGCACTAGCAGATGGCGGTAGTTCTCCGGGTGTTTCTGCGCGTCGCGCAGCATATCCGCGTCCAGCATATTGATCTGCAAAGCCGTGCCGCCATTCTCGATATAGGCATCCAGGAAAGCGCGGAATTTCGCTTTGTGTTCGGCATCGCGCAGGATTGAGGGGTTAAAGGTAATTGTGTGGCTTCCACCGTTGGGCAACAGGTTATAGTAGTCCTGAAACAAGCCCTTCCCGTCTTCGGCCTTCCCGCCCAGCACCTTGCCGACCGAATTCACATTGGAGGTCGGCCCGTTGATGTCCGCGCCGTTGGACGGGCACAACGCGTTGGAGAGGAACTTGCCCTTTTGCCGCCCGTCCGGGCTGGCAGGCAAGATGTCGGAGTAAGCGATCCAGTAATTCCAACTGAGCATCCCCGGTCGGAACTGACGGTGGGTTGATTGTGTCTTGTGCTTCCAGGTCTCCTCCGTCCACAACTCCATCACCTTCAGACCCAGCGCGTCGGCTTCGTCATCGTCACGACCGTATTTGGGAGCCTTATTCGTCGCCTGCGCCTGGAGCACTTCGTGCCCCACCCAGTTGTCCTTCAGAGCCTGAACCAGTTGCGGCAGGGTGCACAGCCCCTTATCGTACACCAGGTACTTAATGGCTAGCAGCGAATCTACTGTAGTCGCATAAGTGACCGCTTCAATGGTGGTGAAGTTCAACTGCGCCCCGCCCTGGGTAATATCCAGGCCTTGCTCCGCGCAGCCCTTGACCAGGCATGACAGATACGGCGTGGGGTGGAAGCGTGCCCGCACTCGTTCCGAAGCTTCGTAAGTCTCCACCATCCTGCGAATAATGTAACGAGTTTGTTCAGCATAAGCTTCCCAAAACTGCTCCCAGGTGGTCAGGGTCTCCGGGCTGCCGGTATCGGGTCCGTCCCGGCGAGCGGGATCGATCTTGCCTGTCAGCGGATCGGTGAAGGGCAGCAGGTCGTAGCCGCCGGTCAGGGCCAGTTCCACCGCTTTGAGCAGGTTCAGGTTGTTATCCACCGTTCCGGAACGATCGTTGCCCACCATGGTGTTTTCCAGGCAGCCCACCGGGGCGTAGTCATGAACATTCCCCGGATGGATCAGATGGCTCACCTTTGCTTTTTCGGCCTGCAGCAGCAACCCGGCTATCGAGCGCTCATCGAAGTTGAGCAAGAAAGGTGCGCCCTGGCTCGAGGCAACCATATCCACCACCTTATCCAGCAGCTTTTCGGGGCTTCCCCGGTGCAGCCGCACGTTGGGTTTTGGTTCCAGAATTGGCGACATCTCGTCGATCACTTCCAACAGGGCGTAGGTCAGATCATTGGTCAGGTCGGTTCCATTGGGTCCCATCCCCGAGACCGTAAACAACTGCCCATACCCGGCAGTGATACCCTGGTTTCCGCCCGTGCGGATCATCGCATCGTAGGCCGTGTTACAGTGTACCCAAAAACACTTGAGGATCTCCTTGCCAAACTCACGATCCATACCCTCTTCAATCGATTTCTTCCAGGCCGGGAATAGAAATTGGTCAATTCGCCCAAACGAATCGCCCGGTCCCGGGTAACCTTCATCGCTCATCACCAGCATATGCGTAATCCACAACGATTGGACGGCTTCCCAGAAATTTTCAGCCGGCTCCCAGGGCACTTTCTGTAGTATCTGCGCCATTTCAGTCAGTTCCGCCTGGCGCTGCTCGTCCTGTTCCTGGTCAGCCAATGCCCGGCACACCTGGCTGTAAGCCGCCGCCAGATCACGCGGCATGGTCGCCGAAGTCATCATCGCCCGCAGTTGCGCACCTTTCGGACCTTGCTTTTCCTGTTCCATCAAGCATTGATAGTTCTGTTCCAGATCCTCAAAAATCCCTTTCCACCCACGTCCAATCACCTCACCGTAGCCCGGCACCAGGTGCCCGCTGGTAGCCCCGGCGTTGCCGTAGCCGTGATTATGCAGCCACAGCATGGCCGCCCGGCAGCCTTTCGGCCCATAAACCAAAGCGTCACGCTCCTTTACCTCGCGCTCGGTCATACAGCAGGACGCCTGGATATTGAAGCGCCCACCGGCGATCAGATCTCCGGGCAAGACTTCTTTAGGCAGGTAATTGACCATCACCTCTTTGACAAACCACGCTCTCCGTTCCGGGAGACTCCACTTCCAATAATCCACCGCCAGCTTCACAGGCCGCGCCGATTGGCGGAAAGAAGAGCGAAACGTTTGTAAGAACGTGTACGTTTCCGGAACAATGTAAAAGCTCAACTCGTTATACTGGAAATCACAGGGTGTGCCGGTTGTCCAGGCGGTGTATTCATTGTTCCAGGCTCGCTTCGTGCCCTGAAAATAATAATCTCTCAACCATTGCACACGTGCTGAGAGATTACTGGGAACTTTGATGTTGTATTTAGGCTGGTCAAGGCTGGTTGGAGCACACATATCGACTCCTTTTCGCGGAAAATTACTGGATCTGATGGAGGTATTTCGCTCCATGCTGGAGCATTTCTTTCATCACCGCCGCCGATTTTTCAGGTTCCTTTGCGGTAATAGCATCGATCAACCGGCGGTGGAAAACAAACACTTCGTCCATGATGGCAGAATCAACATATTGATGGAAGAACAAACCCGTCAGGTGGGTGTATACAGACTTGAAAGAATTGATAATCAGAGGATACGCCAGGTTGCCGGAAGCGATTGCCACCAGCAAATGAAAAGAAAAATCCAGATCAACCAACGCTCCATTCTCTCGAGGAGCCGTACTTTCTTGAGAGTAGAGCGCCTCAAAACGCTCCAGGTGCTCGTCCAAGCGGTTGAGCGCTGCCAGCCGGGCGGTTTCGGTTTCCACCACCATCCGCATATCCACCAGAGATTGGGAAAATGCCGGATCGAGACGCCCACCGTTGTATGAGAGAAGAGAGGAAAGCAAGGCGCAGGAACCGCTGACGCGGTAATCGCAGATGTACACACCCCGCCGCGGCTCTATGCTGACCAGCCCCTTCGTCGCCAGATCCACCAGAGCGTCGTGAAGCACCGGGCGGCTGATGTTCAACTGGGCAGCTAGATCGCGTTCTGAAGGCAGGCGCATCCCAATCTGCCACTCCCCCGAAAGAATCAGCTCTTCAAGGCGAGAAATGCAGGCATCTTTCAAGCTTTGGACGCGCAAAGGTTCCATTGATGATATTCTCGTGAAAACAAATAGGAATCTGGTAAAACCACCAGCCACTATCAGTGTATCACAGATTTTTGCAATTACAATCGCGTTGCATTCACATTTCTGAAGATTCCCCGGTTCCTGGCATCACCTTTTCGACCCGAAGCCTCTGCATCCCGCCAGGCGTCTCCCACTCGAACACATCCCCTACCCGGTAGCCGAGCATGGCAGTGCCGATAGGCGCAAAAACCGAAATTTTCCCTTCAATTGGGTCCGCCTCATTCGGGAAGACCAGGGTTAACTCCAACTCCTCGCCGGTATCAATTTCCGTTAGCACCGCCTGGGAATGCATGGTAATCACATCCTGCGGAACCGCGCCCTTATCGATGATAGTGGCTCTCGCCAACTCTCCCGATAACATTTCAAGGTACTTGCTCTGCCGGTACTCCCCGTGTTGCGCATTGCGGATCAACTCCTGTAGTTTCTGTGCGTCTGCCGCGGTGACAATAATTGCATGGTCGTTCATAAAACTCCTCCGTACTGAAAATCATTATTTTGGTTTAAGAAAAGAAAACTTCCGTGAAGCCTTGCTTTCACGGAAGAAGTGTTCAGAGAACCGAACTGTCTACGCGTGATAGCCGTCAAGGCGCCGGGCAAGGTGGATTTGCAGCATAACCGTCAGATCACCATGGAAGCACTTAGTGCTCTCGGCGATCCAACGGCGTGCAATCCTATTGCTGCTCACTCCATCTCTACAAGGCATCTTGCCAGTCCTCCTCAAAAAACGACTTATCGGTTATAATTATACCGTCTGGACGGTTTAGTTACAAGGGTGATTTTTGAATAGTTCTTGGAGGAAATAATGGCAACCCTTCTGCGATCAGCAGTTCTAAACGACGAAATTATCGGCCAGGTGAGTGCTTACGCCGCTCTACCGGCCGTTTTATGCCCCAGCTGTGGGGCCAAACTGTACCGCCTGTTCAACACCCAAACCCAATGGAAGTTTGTCTGTATGAGCGAAAAAATCCTGGTCGCCCCCGGAACAGATGATCCGCCTGTCTCCGTTGAGGTCGACTAACCGCCCGGACACAAACAGACCGAAACCTTATCGAGCCTTGTAACCCGTCCAGACAGGTTTTTCCAAGGTATAATCTTGCCCATGCCTAAATCATCTAGCGCCAATACTCAAAAAGCCATCCTGGTAGCCGCCAATCAGATCGTCATTGAACAGGGTGTGGAACATATGACCCTGGAACAGGTCGCCGCCCAGGCTGGAATCAGCAAGGGAGGACTGCTGTATCACTACCCTTC
>JAEXTI010000194.1 GCA_023406965.1 Chloroflexota bacterium | reverse complement strand
TGGGTCTCCTTATCGTCATGGTCATCTTGAGGTTTTTCATCTGCCCCGCTCAATCTGCCGGGCAGTGAGTTTCTAACGGGTCGAACTACTGCGCACAACCAATTCCGGCTGCAGCCAGATCTGCTCCGGGCGATCCGCGTCGCTGTCGCGCAGGGTCAGCAACCGGTGCAACATGCGCACAGCCTGCGAGCCCATCTCGGTCAACGGCTGGCGCATGGTGGAGAGCGCGGGAAAAAAGTAACGTGCCTCGGGCACATCGTCAAAGCCCACCACCGCCAGATCTTCGGGCACGCGCTTGCCAAGCCTGCGCGCCGCCAGCAGCGCTCCCAGTGCCATCGGGTCGTTGCAAGCAAACACCGCTTCCAGGTCGGGAACGCGGGCCAATAACTTTTCAAGGCCGGTCTCCCCACTGGAGGGGTACCAATCACCCTCTTCCTGCAGGGCATCCAGTTCGGGAGCCGTCACATGTCCAGATTCCAGCATAGCGCTTCGCCAACCCTCCAGGCGCCTGCGCGATTCCCACCAGTCTCCCGGACCGGTGATGATTCCCACCTTGTGGTAGCCGCGAGACAACAAATGCAACGCGGCTTGCTTGCCGCCGGTGTAATTATCGATCGAAACCACGGACAAGTCGGAGTGTGGCTGCATGTTGATGAAAACCACCGGTACGCCGGATGAACGGACCTGCTCCACCAATGTCGCGCGGTGTTCGCCGATTTCCGGCACCGCCCAAATGACGCCATCCACCTTTCGCTCCAGCAACCCGTTGAGCAATTCCACCCCTGCCCCGGCATCCGGTTCGCGCATCAAACTTAGCAGCATCGAGTAGCCCAGTTCGTTGCACTGCCGCTCGATGCCCGTCAGGGTGCGCGAAGGGCCATAATAACTTAAGCCATAGCCTACCACGCCCAATGTGTTGGTGCGGCCCTGAATCAGGCTGCGCGCCAGTGCGTTCGGCGAATAGCCCAGCTCGGCGATGATATCCTGAACGCGCTGCCGGGTATCGTCTGCCACGTCTGGGCGATTATTGATGACGCGCGAAACGGTCTGTGCCGAGACGCATGCCGCCTTTGCCACTTCGCGGATTGTTACACTGCGTTTATGTGCCATGCTCATCCTTTCGGGAGGATGGATTGGGGCTCAGAGTATGGGATAAATCCCCGTATTTTGGATGCACATGGAGCGCTTTGCACCCCACATAGACCCAAATTCGGGCTCATATCACCTCTGGCAAATAGCTGTGGAATTATTACCGTTATCGTTCACGGGAGACATCTATATACTAGCACGAATTGCAATACAGAGTCAAGCCGAAAAGACAGTCTTGTGTGGCAATTCGATAGCATTTTCGTTAGATTCCTTTTGTTCTCCTCGTAGCGCGGGTTTCTTCCCCGCGGTCTATCTAATCGCCGTGAAACCAAAGAGGGCGCAGCTCGACCTTGGGCGATTTCCTTGCCTTCGTCCACCGCTCCGCCCCTACAAGATCATTCGCGTGTATTCGCGCCCACGCTTGCCCTGGTTTTACCAGGGTTCGCGAAAAAAAATTCCACCTCTTCCTATTCGTGAAATTCGTGGAATTCGTGGAGAAATTTATTCTCTTAATTCGCGTTTTATTTGCGTTCACCCTGGCCTTGCCAGGGTCATTCGCGGATTCCATGTTCTTCTCCTTGCCAGCCGATTCATGAAACTTTTTCGCTCCTTCAGCGTATATTGTGTATGGAGGTAAGGAAATGATCGAAAAGAAACCCGTCCCGTGGTATCTGTGGCCCTTCTGGGCGCTTTGGAAACTGGTGGTGGGCATCATCGCATTCACCGGCCGAATTGTGGGGGCTGTCCTCGGCCTGGTCTTGATGATTGTAGGGGTGGTATTGAGCCTGACCATCGTGGGTCTGATCGTCGGAGTGCCGCTGCTGATCTTCGGGTTTATGCTGGTAATCCGCAGCCTCTTTTAACGGTACCGCGTTCCTCGTTGTCTCATGAGACGGCGAGGAACGCACTGCTTTCTGCCTCTTGCAACACGGGCAGCGGCAGCAACTTACGCCAACATCCGCCGCCCCGAGAGTCCCCCCTCGGGGCGGCACTATTAACTCAAAAATTCCCCCATTTGGGTCATCGTCCAGCAATTTTCCCCCCTTGACCATCTCCCCCATCTCTTCTACAATTGGGTGACCCACAAGGTCTGAACAACTGAACTGTCCAACCGCATCGCTCGCTGCTTCCTACCAAAAGCCAGGAGGATCGTATGGTCGATTATGAGAAACTGCTTCAAATAGCCATTGAAGAAGCGCTTATTGGCTTGTCCGAAGGCGGTGTCCCCGTGGGCGCTTGCCTGGCCGACGAGTCCGGCACCATCCTGGGCCGCGGGCACAACCGGCGCGTCCAGCAGAACGACCCCACCGTTCATGGTGAAACGGATGCCTTCCGCAACGCCGGTCGCCAGCGGGGCTACAAAAGCAAAATCATGGTAACCACCCTGGCCCCTTGCTGGTTCTGCAGTGGACTGATCCGCCAGTTCAATATCGGCACAGTCGTGGTCGGCGAGTCGGTTAACTTCGCCGGCGGCGTAGAATGGCTGCGCGAAAACGGCGTGAAGGTCATCGATTTACACAACGCCGAGTGCATTGAGATGATGCGCGAATTCATCGAAAAGAACCCGGATTTATGGGCCGAAGACATCGGTGATTGATCTCATACAAATAATCGTCAGGAGGTGTGACAGAAATTTGCCGAGCCGGTTCATTCATTTCTAAGCCAAAGGAGTTGTGTAATGTTCAAAAAGTCTCTGTTCCCCCTGACCATGGTGGTCATCCTCAGTCTGCTGCTGGCCTCTTGCGCGGCACCCGAATCCGCCCCCATCGAAGATAATACTGGCAAACTGAAAGTTTTTGGCGCTTTTGCCACCCCCATCGAAGAACCCTGGGACGGCGTGATCCACATGGCGTTGCAAAAAGCCCAGGATGAAGGCAAAATCGAGTACACCTACACCGAGGATATCGGCTACTCAGGCGACATGGAGCGTGTCCTGCGCGAAGTGTGCGAGCAGCAGAAACCTGCCCTCATCGTCGGCGATGCCTTCGGCAACGAAGAAGCGGTGCGCCGCGTGGCTGCCGACTACCCCGAGATCGCCTTTGCCTTCGGTTCGGGCTTCGGCCCCACCGAGCCCAACTTCGCCGTCTTTGACAACTGGATCCACGAACCCGCTTACTTGCTGGGTATGCTGGCGGGCGGTCTGACCAAGACCAACACCATTGGCGTGGTCGGCGGGCACCCCGTGCCGGAAGTCAATCGCATCGTCAATGCGTTCATCGCTGGGGCCAAGGCCTCCAACCCGGAAGCAACCGTCCTGGTAACCTTCATCAATAGCTGGTTCGATCCGGCTCAGGCCAAAGAAGCCGCCCTGGCGCAAATCGACAGCGGGGCCGATGTGCTGTTTGCCGAGCGCTTCGGCGTGATCGAAGCCGCCCAGGAAAAAGGCCTGTATGCCTTTGGCAATATGAGCGATCAGAACGAACTGGCTCCCGACCTGGTGGTGAGCAGCGCGGTTTGGAACATGGACCCCACGATCAACTACTTGATCACTCAGGTTTCCGCCGGTTCTTTCACTGCCCAGGACCTCAAGGACTTCAGCATGATGGGCAAGGGTGGCGCCAGCTTGGCTTCCTTCCACAACCTGGATGCCAAAATCCCTGCTGAACTGAAGGATGCCGTTATGGCTCGCGAAGCGGAAATCAAATCCGGCATGTTCCGCGTAGACATCGACGAAGCCGTTCCCGCGGCGGTCAACTAACCTGCCTTTAATAAACCCTAAGGGTCTTCTGAGACCCTTAGGGTTTTTCTGCCCCTCTTAGGGTTTTCTGCCCCCCTTGGGGCTTTCTTTACTGGAAGAAGAGAGTACCGCTCCATGCCCGTTATCCAAATGCAAGGGATCGTCAAGCGATTCGCTTCGCTGACCGCGAACAACCACATAAACTTCGACCTCGAGCAAGGTGAGATTCACGCACTGTTGGGTGAGAACGGTGCGGGAAAAACCACCTTAATGCGAATCCTTTACGGCCTCTATCACGCCGATGAGGGGCAAATTCTGGTCAATGGCAGCCGGGTGACCATCCGTTCGCCGCATGACGCCATTCAAAACGGCATCGGCATGGTCACCCAGCATTTCACCCTGGTGCCCACTCTGACAGTCGCCGAGAACCTGGCTCTCGGTCAGGCGGGCGGTTTCATCCTCAATCCTCAACAACTCCAGCGCCAGGTGGAACAAGACTCGCACCGCTTTGGCATCCCGGTCAACCCGGCGGCCCTGGTGCGTCACCTTTCTGTCGGCGAGCAGCAGCGCGTTGAAATTCTCAAAGCGCTCTCGCACAATGCCCGCGTGCTCATCCTAGATGAACCCACTGCCGTGCTCGTTCCTCAGGAAGTCGAAATCCTCTTCGATGCCCTGCAACGACTGCGCAACGACGGGCTCTCCGTCATTTTCATCAGCCATAAGCTGCCCGAAGTCATGACCATCTGCGACCGTATCACCGTGCTGCGCGACGGAGCTCTAGTAGGCACGGTAGCCAAATCCGCCACCACCGCCTCCGAACTGGCCCGCATGATGGTAGGCCGCGAGAATTTCGGCGTCGCCCGGCAAAGCGAGCGCCAGGCCGCCGGCCCGCTCCTGCAAGTTGAAGACCTGCAAGCCCAGGGGTCCAAAGGCCTACCCACCCTGCGTGGAGTCAGCTTTATGGTGAAAGCCGGGGAAATCCTGGGCATTGCGGGCGTCTCGGGCAACGGACAAACCGAGTTGGGGCGCGTGCTGGCTGGCATGCAGCACCCTTCTGGTGGGCACATCCGCGTGGGCGACAAAGACCTGACCCATGCCGGCCCGGCGGAACTGGCTCAGGCCGGAGTAGGCTGCATCCTCGAAGATCGTCACGCCAGTCTGGTGGAAGATATGACTGTGGCCGAGAACCTGGTCCTCGACCAACTGGATAGCTTCTCGCGCGGCGGCATGTTAGATCGTGCCCGCATCCTGGAAAACGCCCAAAAATGGATCGCAGAGTACCAGATCAAAGCCGCCCCGCAAGACTTCGTCCGCCAACTCTCCGGCGGCAATATGCAAAAAGTGATCCTGGCGCGCAACCTCTCCCGCGCTCCCCAGGTAGTCATCGCCGCCCAGCCCACCCGCGGGCTAGACGTAGGCGCCACCGATTATGTCCGCGGCAAGCTCCTCGAGCAGCGCGACCGCGGCGCGGCGGTATTGCTCATCTCGGAAGACCTGGATGAAATCATGGCCCTCGCCGACCGCATCGCTGTCATTTATGAAGGCAGCTTGATGGGCATCCTGCCCGCCCAGGCTGCCACAGTCGAAACCCTGGGCCTGATGATGACAGGCAAGCCGCTCGATTCCATCCGCCCCGCCTCGGAGGCCGCTCATGCTTAAGTTCAAGATCGAGCGTGCCCCCGCCCCGGCATGGATGCGCGCCATCATTCCCCTCCTGGCAATCCCGGTCACCTTCTTGCTCACCACACTGTTCCTGCTGTGGGCCGACGCCAACCCCCTGCAAGCCTACTACCACTTCCTCATCGCGCCGCTCTCCTCCAGGGTCAGCGCCATCGAAGTGCTGGTCAAAGCCACCCCCCTGCTGCTCACCGGGGCAGCCGTGGCCTTCGCCTTCTCCGCCGGGTATTGGAATATCGGCGCGGAGGGCCAGCTTTATGCCGGGGCCATGGCGGGGGCCTGGCTGGGCATGGTCCTCAAGGGCGTGTCGCCTGTGCTGGGCATCCCGCTCATGCTGCTGGGCGGCTTCACCGCCGGAATGCTGTGGGCATTGATCCCGGCCCTGCTCAAAGTGCGACTGAAGGTGGACGAGGTGGTCACCACGTTGCTGCTCAACTCGGTGATTGTCTTCCTTATCAGTTATTTCCTCAACGGTCCCTGGCGAGACCCCGTCTCCATGTGGCCGCAGTCGCCCGAACTTGATCCCGGCACGATCTTCTTCAAGCTCATCCCCCGCTCACGCCTGCACCTCGGCTTCATCGTGGCCGTGGCAGTGCTGGTCCTGGCGTGGTTCGTGCTCAAGCGCACCACCTTTGGCATGCGCATGCGCGCGGTGGGTCTGGGCAAAGAAGCCGCTCGTTTTGCCGGCATCAAAGTGAACCGCACCATGCTCATCGCCGCGCTGGTCAGCGGCGGAATCGCCGGGCTGGCCGGTGTAGGCGAGGTGGCGGGCATTCACTTTCACCTGATCGAATCCATCTCTGATGGGCTAGGCTACAGTGGCATCATCATTGCCACCCTGGGCGGTCTCAACCCTATCGGCGTGGGCCTGGCGGCCCTGTTTATCGGCCTCATCGACACCGGTGCGCAAACTGTCAGCCGTGCCATGAGCGTCCCGGTTTACCTGGGCACTATGGTGCAGGCTACCCTGCTGCTGGTCACCTTGAGCCTGTTCGTGTTGCAAAACTACCGCATCAAGCGAGGTTGAGTTGGAACCCTTTATCATCGGCCTGCTGGCAG
>JAEXTI010000159.1 GCA_023406965.1 Chloroflexota bacterium | reverse complement strand
CCTTCTCGATGTTCTTCAAAAAATCTTTATTCGACGAAGGATCCTTCTTGAATAGTGTTAGAGCTGTTTCATAATTCTTGCGCGCTTCCGCTTTTCGTCCGCTCAGCTTGTGCAGCATTCCCAGGTTATAGAATATCGGAGCGGACCCAGGCCGGAGCTCTTTGGCTTTTTCCATCGCCTTGATGGCTTCTTCGTATCGTTTCAGTATAGTATAACTGGCCGCCAGATAAAAGTAAGCATCCACCACGCTCGGGTCTAGAGCAATAGCCTGGTTGTAATAATTGATCGACATAGCGTACTGCTCATTCTGGTAAGCCGCCATCGCTTCCTCTAACAGATAATTCACCTCATTATCAACCTGGCGGTAAGCCGGGTTTTTCTTTCCGCAGTAGGAACACGCCTCGTCCGAATCTGACACATTTGCGCCGCAGCTTTCACATTGTCCGCTCATTTCCATACCTCAAATTCATTCAATGTATTTCAAAATGTCATTGCAGGTTATTGTACCTGGATTTCCCGCAGGAAACTGCGGAATAGGTCTATAATTTTCTAAGTGGACATAGACTCGGATCTTTCAGATTCGGGCGAAAACCAAGGAGGACTCATGCCCCCACAAGAAGCAATGAGCAGTCAAATCTCAGCCGTCAGGCTGCACACAGATTACCTGGAGAATCCCCTGGGCGTCGACTCTCGCCAACCCAACCTGAGCTGGCAGGTTTCGGGAGAAAATCGCGGACTATCTCAAAGCGCCTATCAAATCCAGGTGGCAAAAACTCCTATTTTGCTGGAAATGGGCGAGAACAACCTGCTGTGGGACTCCGGAAAAGTCGCCTCCGACAATACCCTCTCCATCCCCTACCAGGGCCCCGAATTGAACTCTACCTGGCATTACTATTGGCACGTCAAAGTCTGGGATCAGCACGGCTGCCCATCCGAGTGGAGCGAAAAGGGCTGGTGGGAGATGGGCCTGCTTGATGAAAAGGAATGGCAGCCCGCAGAATGGATAGAAGTCGGTTGGGATGAGCAACCCAAGGCATTCAAACCCTGTCCATTCTTGCGCCGAAGCTTTCAACTGCCGCAGATGATCCGCTGGGCGCGACTGTATATTACTGCCCATGGCCTGTATGAAGCCTGGATTAACGGCCAGCGCGTGGGTGATCAGTTCTTTACCCCCGGCTATACCGCCTATGACAAGCGACTCCAATACCAGGCCTACGATGTCACCGATCTACTGTATGAAGGCGAGAACGCCATGGGAGTCATTCTGGGCGACGGCTGGTACCGCGGTAAGGTATACGTCAATGAAGACCGCAATGTCTATGGCGAACACCTGGGGCTGCTCGCTTTGATGCAAATTGAGTTACGGGATGGGTCCCGGATGATCCTATCCAGCGACTCGCAGTGGAAATCAGCCACCGGCCCCATCCTCAAATCCGACATGAAAGACGGCGAGGTCTATGATGCCCGCCTGGAAATGCCCGGATGGAACGATCTGGGGTTCAACGATAGCGTCTGGAAACCTGTGAGAGTGGCCTCCCACCCCAAGAATCATCTGGTGGCTTCTATGGGCGTTCCGGTGCGCCAAAAAGAAACCTTTACCCCCACCGTTCTCAAAACTCCTAGTGGCGAAACAGTGTTGGACTTTGGTCAAAACCTGGCGGGCATCGTACGTTTCAGAGTCCAAGGCCCAAAGGGAACCACCATCCGCCTGCGCCACGGTGAAGCGCTGGATGAGAAGGGCAACTTCACCCAGGCCCACCTGTTCGCCTTCAAGCCCAAAAGTAAGGAACCGTTCTTTCAGGAGGTACGCTACACCCTCAAAGGTCAGGGTGTTGAAGAATATGAGCCAAGATTTACTGTGCACGGTTTCCGTTACGTTAAACTAGAAGGCTACCCCGGCGAGCCTAAGCCCGAGGACTTCTCCGCGGTTGCCATCTACAGCGATATGCCGCCGACCGGAAGCTTTGTGTGTTCAGATCCGATGATCAACCAGCTCCATCACAACACCGAGTGGAGCATGAAAAGCAACTTCCTCGACTTGCCTACCGACTGCCCCACCCGCGAACGGGCCGGTTGGACTGGGGATGCGCAAATCTTTACTCCCTCGGCCTCCTTCCTCATGGATACACAGGCCTTCTTCCGTAAGTGGCTCGCCGAACTGCGCGACGAGCAGTTTGAAAACGGTATGGTAGGGAATTTCGTGCCCAACCCTTATCGATTAAGAAAGTCTTTCCTGAACAGATTGGACGGTTCCTGCGGTTGGGGCGACGTAGCCGTGATGATGCCCTGGGCGCTGTATCAGGCGTATGGAGACAAGAGCATCCTCGAAGAACAGTACCAGAGCATGAAAGCCTGGATCAACTACATTGCTTCTCAGACGAAAAAATCCAACTTCTTACACAGATGGGCTCCCAATAACCGTATCTACATTTGGGATACGGGGTACCATTGGGGCGAATGGCTCGAGCCCGGCTCGGGCAGCTCTGGCGGAATGGCTACCAGCGTGATGAAACGGGTCCTGCTTGGCGCTCCGACGGTCGCCACGGCTTACTTTGCTCACTCCACCAGACTCATGGCCCAAATTTCCGAGGTGCTGGGCAAGCAGACTGAAGCTCATGGCTACTATACGATCGCGGAGAGCATCAAGGCCGCCTATGCAGCAGAGTTTATTAGTCCAGATGGGCGTATGCAACCGGATACCCAGGCTTCCTATGTGCGGGTGCTGGCTTTTGACCTGGCCCCCGCCGAGTTGAAACCGGCTATCGTAGCACATCTTGTCCGATTGATTCGTGCCGCCGGAAACCATATTGGCACAGGCTTCCTCTCCACCCCCTATTTATTGCATGTTTTGGCGGACAACGGTCACCTGGACTTGGCTTATGAATTACTCAACCAGAAAACCATTCCATCGTGGCTATACGCAGTGGCCAAAGGAGCCACAACCATTTGGGAGTCCTGGGAAGGTATCGATGGGAACGGTAAACCTTCCCTCTCCCTCAACCACTACAGCCCCGGATCGGTGGTAAACTTCCTGCATCGCAAAGTGGCAGGACTGGAAGCCGCAGAACCCGGTTACCGCACTATCGGCATCCATCCCCACCCCGGCGGCGGGTTGACCTGGGCAAAAGCCACTTACGACTCTGTCCGCGGTCAGATCGCATCGGAGTGGAAAATCGAAAACGGGCGCATGCGGTTGAATGTCACCATCCCGGCCAACACACGCGCTTCGGTCATCCTGCCCGGGGCGGTTCTGGGCAGCGTGATGGAAAGCAACGTCCCGCTCGCCGCTGCAGAAGGCCTGTCCGATCCCTGCCAAATCGGCGCCGACGTTCGCTGCGAAATAGGTTCAGGAAGCTACCGGTTCGAATACCCGCTTTCGGGCAACTAAATTCTTCAAGGAACAAGATTTGCGAATGGAACATAACTACCTGGCCCTGGATCTTGGCGCTGAAAGCGGGCGCGCCATTATCGGGAACCTCTCGGCGGGCAAATTAACCCTGACAGAAACCCACCGCTTTGCCAACCAACCCGTCTCACGCGATTCGGGGTTGCACTGGGACGTGGACAGCCTGTGGAGGGAGATTAAACACGGCATTGCCTTTTCCAGCCAAAAGGCTAAGCTGGAAAGCCTGGGGGTCGACACCTGGGGTGTGGATTTTGGTCTCTTGGATGACGCTGGGAATTTACTTGCCCTCCCCTTCCACTACCGCGACTCACGCACCGATCAAATCCTGCAAAAAGCCTTCCAGCGTGTTTCCCGCGAAGAAATATTTGCTCAAACCGGCATCCAATTCTTGCAATTCAACTCGCTCTACCAGCTTCTGGCGATGGTTCTGGCTGGCGATCCCACCCTGGCCAAAGCGCGCACCTTCCTGACCATCCCCGACCTGTTTAACCACTGGCTGAGCGGAAGCCTGACCTGTGAGTTCACCAACGCCACCACCACCCAATGTTTCAATCCGCTCACGCGCGCCTGGGCGGCCCCGCTCATTTCAGCGATGAACATCCCCGCTGAGGTCTTCCCCCCCGTGTGCAAACCCGGCACGCTCCTGGGAAACTTGCTTCCGTCCGTGGCCCAGGAAACCAGCGCGGGGACCATTCCTGTCATTGCTCCGGCCTGTCACGACACCGGATCCGCAGTAGCGGCTGTGCCCGCCGAAAACACCGACTTCGCCTGGCTCAGTTCCGGTACCTGGTCCATCATGGGCGTAGAAGTCAGCCATCCCAACGTCACCCCGCAGGCTCTTGTCCACAATTTCACCAATGAAGGGGGAGTCTTCGGTACCTGGCGGCTGTCCAAAAACATCATGGGGCTGTGGCTTGTGCAGCAGTGCAAGCGTCTGTGGGGGCTTTCGTATGACGAACTCACTCACATGGCCGCGCAGGCCCGCCCCTTCCTGGCCGTGATCGACCCCGACTCCAACCGCTTCCTCCATCCCGCGGACATGCCCGAAGCTATCTGCGCCTACTGCCGCGACACTGGCCAGGCCGCGCCCCAGACCCGCGGTGAAATTGTCCGCGTGACTCTGGAAAGCCTGGCCCTTAAATACCGCTTAACCCTCAATCATTTGGAGGAACTCAGCGGCAAACATTTTGAACCCATCCATATCATAGGAGGAGGCACCAAGAACCGGCTGCTCAACCAATTAACCGCCGATTGCACCGGACGAACTGTAGTAACCGGGCCGGTGGAAGCGACTGCCACGGGCAACATACTCCTGCAGGCCATCTCGCTAAACCACCTGAGCTCACTGGCTGACGCCCGTGCAGTCGTGCGCCGTTCCTTTTTGGTTGAAACATATCAGCCCGGTGACATGGCCGGATGGGACGATGCCTTCGCCAAACTAATCTCCCTCACCCAATCTAACCCGGATTAAGCCAGATTTTTTCCAAAGGACAAATAATGCTCGAAGCTCCATTTCCCGAACTAGACGATTTACTCACCATGATGGGCGAAGCCGGACGCCACCTTGCAGAAATCGAGGCCAGTGAAGGCGCCGCCGGAAACATCTCGGTCTGCCTGCGCTGGCCCCTCGAACCACGTTCTCGCTTCCCCGTTGTGAATGAGATTGAACTACCCCAACCCGTGCCCGAGTTAGCCCAGGCGGCCTTCCTGGTCAGCGGATCAGGCCGCCGTCTACGCGAGATCATTGATGAACCCACCGCCAATATTGCCTGCATCGTGGTAAACGAAGGTGGCCGCACAGCCAGGATGTACACCTCGCACGACCGCCGGTTTGAGCGGGTGACCAGTGAATTCAATTCTCATCTGGCTGTCCATTACGATCAGATGCTGGCGACCGGCACCAACTTTCACGCCGTTATCCACGCTCAGCCGCTGCACGTGACCTACTTGAGCCACATTCCTCGTTACCAGGACGAACGCTATCTCAACACCCACCTGCTGCGCTGGCAGCCCGAAACAATTATCAACCTGCCCGAGGGGATCGGCTTTATCTCGTTCCGCATCCCCAGTTCGGCCGAGTTGATGGCCGCCAATGTGGTATCCCTACGCAACCACCGCATTGCCGTATGGGCCAAGCATGGTGTTATGGCGCGTTCCGATGTCTCGGTCAAGCGCGCCGCCGACAGGGTGGAATATGCTGAAACTGCTGCCAAGTATGAATACCTCAATCTGGCCGTGGGAGAAATCGGCGAAGGATTGAGTTCAGATGAAATCCGTGCCATATGCGCCACCTTCCATATCCAGCAGACCATTTTCTAAAACAGCAATAAGCAAATTCACCCCAGGAGTCAATCATGCCCGAAAACGTGCCCTATGTTCCCGTTGATACCCTGCGCCGCTTCATGACCGATGTCCTTCTGGCTGTTGGCGTACCAGCCGATGATGCCGAAGTCTGTACCGACATCATCATTGCCGCCGATCTGCGCGGGATCGAGTCGCACGGCATCGGGCGCTTAAAGTATTACTACGATCGTATCAAGACCGGGCAGCATAAAGTGATCACCGAAGTGGAGGTCGTCCGAGAAGGCCCCACCACTGCTGTCTTGGACGGTCACCACGGCATGGGCATGGTAGTCGGCAAGAAGGGCATGCAGATGGCCATTGAGAAAGCCCGCACCTACGGACTGGGCGCGGTGGCGGTACGCAACTCCACCCACTTTGGCATCGCAGGGTATTACCCCCTGATGGCCGTCGAACAGGGCATGATCGGCATGACCTTCACCAACGCCCGCCCGGCCATGTCCCCCACCTTTGGGGTCAAGCCCATGCTGGGCACCAACCCCATCGCCTTCGGCGCGCCCACCGATGAAGATATCCCCTTCCTCTATGATGCCGCCACACCCATCTCGCAGCGCGGCAAAGTCGAGGTCAAGGTCCGCGAGGAAAAGCACATCCCCACGGGCCAGGTGATTGACCAGAACAACCAATATATGACCGACCCGAACTTGATCATGACCGGGCTGGACAAAGGCACCGCCGCATTCCTCCCTCTGGGCGGCGAAGGCGAAGCACTGGCCGGTTACAAAGGTTACGGGTTGGGCACGATGGTCGAGATCTTCTCCTCGGCATTACAAACAGGGGCGTTCATGTATGGTCTGACCGGTATCGCCCCCGACGGCGGCAAACAACCTTTCCGCGTCGGGCATTTCTTCATGGCTATGAACATCGAGTCATTCTGCCCATTGGAGGATTTCAAGCACACCACCGGGCAAATCCTGCGCGAGCTACGCGCCTCCACCAAAGCCCCCGGTCAAACGCGCATCTACACCGCCGGGGAAAAAGAATATGAGATGGAGAAAATTGTCCGCCGCGACGGTATTCCGGTCATCCCCAACCTGCAAAAAGAAATCCAATTCTTGCAAGCCGAACTGGGCCTGGGTGACTACGGCTTCCCGTTCTAGATTCTCGGGTTTCATACAAAAGATTGCGCTATTGCCTGATGCGCCCGCACTCTGTCCGCCCCGTGCCGGCGCATCGGCTGTTTAATATCCATCCAGCTTGTGATACTTCTTCCGGGCGAACGTATCGAATTTGATTATTTGTTTTGTATGCATACATTGACAAACAAGAACATATGTACTATTATCAGGATATGAAATTGAGCACCTATGCCCATAAACTCGGCATCTCTTATCGTACCGCCTGGCGCTGGTTCAAGGCTGGAAGAATTGCCGGTTACCAGGTTGATACAGGCACGATCATCGTGACTGAGCCAACGGTTGAAGGCGCCATTACCGCGGTCAACCAGAAAGCTGTCATATACACACGGGTTTCGGCTGCTGAAAACAAAGACAATCTGGAAGGGCAGGCCAAACGTCTGATGGATTACTGCGCTGCGAAAGGGTACGGTATTACGGCAGTGGTCAAAGAAATCGGCTCGGGGGTCAACGATACCCGTCCGAAGTTGCTGACCGATCCTGCGATCAACTTGATTGTGGTGGAACACAAGGACCGGCTGACCCGCTTCGGGTTCAACTACATTGAGCAACTGCTCGCCATGCAGGGCCGGCAGATCGAGGTGATCAA
>JAEXTI010000111.1 GCA_023406965.1 Chloroflexota bacterium | reverse complement strand
ATCCACATCGACCATAGCCCCTGCCCCCACCGCTACTGCCCTCCCTACCGAAACAACCGCCACCGCCCAACCCGAAGTGCAAATGCCGGTCACTTCTAGCGGAATGATCGAACTGGTCCTCGTCCCTGAGGAATCATCCGCCCAATATTCGGTTGAAGAAACCTTTTTGAACGAAAACAACCGTCTGGCGACCGCCGTAGGAGCCACCAGCCAGCTCTCCGGCTCCCTGCGCTTCGACCCAGCCAACCCCGCCCAAATTGAATTCGGCGAGTTCACCGTCGATATCAGCACCCTGGCTACCGATAGCTCTCGCCGCGACAACGCCATTCGCACGCGCTGGCTGGAATCAGCCACCTTCCCCCTGGCGAAATTCACCGTCACCAGTCTGTCCGGCTTCCCCGAGGCGCCTCAAGAAGGCCAGCCGCTTTCCTTCCAGATGACCGGCGATCTCACCATTCGCGAAACCACTCTCCCGGTTACCTGGGATGTCACCGCCACCTATCAGGACGGCAAGCTCGCCGGGCAAGCCACCACCTTCATCATGATGGCCGATTGGGGCGTCACCCCGCCCAACATCGCCGGGGTGCTCATCGTCAAGGATGGCGTCGCCCTCACACTCAACTTTACGTTTGCCCAACAATAAATCATGCGCAGAAAAAGATCCGCCCGGCGCTTTTCACCGGGCGGATCTTTTCATACTACTCTCTCTTCAATCTTCCCAACAACCACAACAACAGCACTCCTGCCGTGATCCCAACCGCCGTCAGCAGCAGTCCAACCCCCGCTGTACGCGGAGAAGCCAGCGTCGGTCCCGGGTTAGCAAGCCGCACCTGTAATTCCTGCACAAACGTCGGATCCGGCTGCACCGGCCGGAGCGACCGCTGTAATTGTTGCTCTAATTGAAAAATGGCTTCTGCGTTCGTCACACTCATCGCTCGCTCTCCTCTTCTACCGGATAAGCCACAATTCCAATCGTCCCCGGCCCCAGGTTGGCTGCCACCGGGATGGCCAGGTCGGTCACAATCAACTCGCGGACGTTGAGCATACCCCGCACCTTTTCCAAAATCGCCTTGGCCATCTCTGGGTCGGCGGCATGTACCACCGCCACGTCCGCCAGCTTTCCACCCAGGCGCTCGCGAGCTTGGTTCAGAATGTGATCGATTGCCTTATGCCGGGTGCGGACCTTGTCCGCCATCTCCAGCAGGCCGTCTCGCAGCACGATGATCGGCTTGACCTTCAATACCGAGGACAACAGGTTTTGGATCATTCCCACCCGCCCGTTGAGATAGGCAAACTCCAGGTTATCAATGGTAAAAAGCACCGTCCAGCGTTTACGAATGGATTCCATTCGCTGAACAATCCGATCCAGCGACGCCCCCGCTCGATCCAGAATGCGCGCTTCGCGGGCCATGAAGCCCAATCCCGCCGAACCCGCTCCCGAATCAAACACATGGATGTTGAACTCGTCGCGCAGTTCCTTCGCAGCCATTTGCACCGTGGCAAACGTGCCCGACAGGCGGCTGGTAATATGCATCGACAAAATCGAGTCGCCTTTGTTGGCAATGTTGCGATAAAACTCCATCACCTGTCCCGGCGAAGGCAGCGAAGTTTTTGGAATGATGCGCGTCTCGCGGACCAACCGGTAGAAATCTTCCAGCCTGAAATTCTTGCCCTGGATATACGTCGTATCGCCAAAATTTACCCGTAAGGGCAAAATATGGATCTCGTACTTCTCTTCCCAACCCGCCGGCATATCTGCCGCGCCATCCGTCACAATTCTCAACATCTTCCAATCCCCTTTCACTCCCGCGTCTCATGCTGAGTCAAATCGTCTCGCAATGCCAGCAGGGTGCGGTGATACAGGCTCTTGATCGCGCCTTCGCTGCGCCGCATGATTACGGCAATATCCGCATTTGACATCCCTTCCACAAACTTCAAAATCAGTAACTGCTGGCGGTCGGAGGGCTGCTTGCGGATCATCTTCAGCAAATTTTCCATCTCCTCGGTGGTCACCAGCGCATGCTCGGGGTGCTCGCCCTTGTGCGAAAGCCCGGTTTGATCCTCCAGCGGCACCTCGTTGCGCCGGCTGTTATCGCGATGCCAGTTCGCCACCAGGTTATGCGCGATTCGGTACAACCACGCCGAGAACGGCACCCCCCGGTTAGAGTAATGGTTGATATGCGCCAGCGCCCGGTGGAAAACCCGCGAGGTCAAATCCTCCGCCTCCGCCGGGTTTCCTGTCCGGTAGTATATGTAGTTGTAAATGCGATTGACATAGCGCTCATACAGCAGCGTGAAAGCATCCTCGCTGCCCTGCGAAGCGCGCACAATCACCTCGTCCTCCGGCAGCGCAGAAATCTGCGTTACCTCGGTTGGTTCTATACCTTTAACACCGTCTCGAATCGGAAGTTTCGCCAAGGATCATGGCCTCCGTGGATAGATAACACCAAACATCGTTAAAAGTATTATACCAATCCGGGCAAATACCAAAAGTGGTTATAGAATTTATTTTCGGGGCAGATGACAATCAGGCATTAACGAATGCTCTTATATCCTCGTTCGCATCAAATTGACATTCTTCAGCAATCTTGGCATCTATAGCACCAAACTTTCTCAATTGCATCAATGCTCTATATCGACAGAAAGTACAAGGGGTATATTCATAAACCCATTCCAATGCGTTTGATAAATTTGCGTCTTCATACAATTCTGAAAGTTCGATGAGATCATACCCTAGAGCATGAGCATCCTCATCATTCACCATGAGGGAAGATAAAGCGGAAGAAATTAACTCAGCATCCGATTCTTCATAGTTTTTATGAAACAACCCAATGGCTCCATTGTCTGGCCCAAGCAAATCTGATTTCGTCACCTTCTCTTTTGCTAATTCATGCACCTTTTCATCTTTTATTTGCGTCAAAGCTGTAATGACAGAATCTCTTATTCCTTCATCACTGCCATTTGCCCATTGAAATAGTACATCTTCAAGCCTCGGTAATTCGGCACGGCGAAAAACCCACAAAAGACGCATTAGTACTTCAGGATCATTTTCGCTTATGAGAGAAGCATACACAGCATCCAATTCCTCTTTCGTTGCATGTTTTCCGAATGTGGCATAATGACCAGGAAAATCACCTTTCTTATTTCGGGCATCGATTAGAATTTTTTCCAGTTTGTACTGCTTTCGTATTCTTTCATGAGAATCTTTTCTGGCAGCGTCTCTATCGCATTGTGAAACCGAACGATCCAATACCCCCCGCTTATCCAGATACTCGAAATAAATTTGTACGGTTTCATCACTTTGGGCGTGCTGATGAAGCAATTGCGAGAACTCTTGTTTTTTACCATCTGGTATTAGTCCATCAAAGGGAAAAGCATGTTCATCATCCCGAAGGCGACTACCATATATTTTTGCCAGTTCTATCAACTCATCGCCAGTTTGAAGATCTATAAACTCTTCGACAATGATAGGTTCATCCTCTGTTCCTAACTTTGCATACGTAAACACGATCTCTTTCAACTTTTCTCTTGCCAAGACGTCGCCTACTTCAGCCATTTCCCGTAAGAAATCGCATAACTGGATCAAATCCCAGGAAGAAGCTTTATCCAGGTTGCTGAATATTGCCTCCCGAAATTCATCGTGAAATGGGGTATTACGGAACATTAAAAAGAGCCAAGGTGCTCTGCAAGGATCAATCTGAGAATCAAAATTTTGATTATGGAGGCAGGCTTCTAACACAAGGTCCTTGTAGTCGCCAATTCCATAATGAACAATATGTCTCAATGCTCTTCCCTGACCTTTTCTCAAGGCTGTGGCGAATTCAGGTCGGCTTAGCGGTTCTATTGACATTTACTAACCCTTGCTTACATACTTCTTCTGCCACTCGTAGATCTTATTCAACGCCTCGATCGGGCTCAGCGAATTGGGGTCGATCTCCTTCAATTCCTCCACCATCGGGTTCGTCTCGGGGAACAGCGCCATCTGCTGCGCCGCCTCCGGGTTGATCTTTACCGCCTTGCCCGAGGACTGCTCCAGCGCGCGCATGATTTCCCCCGCCCGTTGAATCACCGGCTTGGGCAGCCCCGCCAACTGCGCCACGTGGATGCCGTAGGAGCGGTCCGCGCCGCCCGGCACGATCTTGTGCAGGAACACCACCTTGCCGTCCGCTTCGCTCACCGCCACGTTGTAATTACGCACGCCCGGCAGCAGATCGCTCAGTTGGGTCAGTTCGTGGTAATGCGTGGCGAACAGGGTGTGCGCCCGCAGCCCCGGATGGTTGTGGATATATTCCACCACCGCCCAGGCAATCGACACCCCGTCATAGGTGCTCGTACCGCGCCCAATTTCATCCAGGATCAGCAGGCTACGCCCGGTGGCGTGGTGCAGGATGTTGGCTGTCTCGATCATCTCCACCATAAACGTGGATTGCCCCGCGTGGATCTCGTCCTGCGCCCCAATGCGTGTAAAGATGCGATCCACCAAGCCAATCCGCGCCGATACCGCCGGCACAAAGCTGCCCATCTGCGCCATCAGCGCAATCAAGGCCACCTGCCGCAAAAAGGTGCTCTTGCCGCTCATATTCGGCCCGGTGATCACCCGCACAATTTCGCCCGGTTCAAACAACGCGTCGTTGGGCACAAAGCGCTCGCCCTTCAAGCTGCGCTCCACCACCGGGTGCCGCCCGTCGCGGATATCCAGAACGTCTTCCGCCGTCACCTCGGGACGCACGTAACGCCCCAACGCGGCGCTTTCAGCCAGCGAAGCCAGGCTGTCCAGCTCCGCCAATGCGCGGGCCGTCTCCAGCAGTCGCCGCCCGGCTCCGCCAATCTGTCCGCACAGGTCGCGGAACAGCCGCCCCTCGATCTCGCGGATACGGTCCTCGGCGTTCAGCACCAATGCCTCATACTCCTTCATCTCCGGGGTGATGAAGCGCTCGGCGTTCACCAGAGTTTGCTTGCGAATGTAATCCGAGGGTGCCTGGTCGGCGCTGCCCCGGCTGATCTCGATGTAATACCCAAACACCTTGTTGTAGCCCACCTTGAGGGTCTTGATTCCGGTGCGCTCACGCTCCACCGCCTCCAGGTTGGCAATCCACTCGCGCGCATGCCGCGAGGCTTCGATGATGTTATCCAGCTCCGTGGAATAACCGGGGCGGATCACGCCCGGGTTAGCCAGCGTGGCAGGTGGTTCATCGGCAACCGCAGCTTCCAACAAAGCCAACTGCTCGCCGCACTCGTGCAACCTGGCCACGATGTGCTCCAATGGCCCACATCCTTGCAGGAACAGCCCGCGCAAGCCCGGCAAGCAGCGCAGCGTGTCGCGCATGGCGATCAGGTCGCGTGGTCCCGCGTGCAATGAGATCATCCGGTTCACCAGCCGCTCCAGGTCGGCCAGCGGGCGCAGCCGGGCGCGCAGCTCGGCGCGCAGCATGCCCTGTTCCACCAGGTGCCCCACCGCTTCCTGCCGCTCCTGAATGGTCCCCAGGTCCAGCAGCGGCTTACTCACCCATTGGCGGATCAGGCGCTTGCCCATCGGCGTGACGGTGTGATCCAACACGCTCAACAGCGAGCCTTCCACCTGCCCGTCGCGCAGCGTCTCGGTCAGTTCCAAATTCCGCCGCGTAGCCGCGTCCAGCACCATGAACTCAGACAGGCTGTATGTGGACAACCCGACCAGCAGCTTGAGCGCCGCGGGCTGCGTCTCCTGCAAATACTGTAAGATAGCCCCTGCCGCGCGCACAGCCATCGTCATTCCGCGCATTCCAAACCCGTCCAGCGCCCCCACCTGGAAGTGATTCAAGATCGCCTCATGGCAGCGTGCCGGCTCAAACCGCCAGGCCGGCCAGCGCGTCAGGTGCCCCGGCAGCCCGTTGTTCAGCTCCAATCCCTCCGGCGCCAGGATTTCCACCGCGCCCAGTCGAATCAATTCTGCCCGGACTGCCGAGAGGATATCTTCGCTCTGCAACTCGGTCGCGGCGAACTCCCCGGTAGTAATGTCTACATACGCCACCCCGGCGCGGTTCTCCACCACCGTCACCCCCGCCAGGTAGTTGTTTTGGTCGCCCTTCAGCAATGCCGGTTCCATCAGCGTGCCCGGCGTCACGACCCGCACCACCTCACGCGGGAACAACCCTTTAATGGGCTGCTCGCCCACCTGCTCGCAGATCGCCACGTGGTAGCCCTTCTCGATCAGCCGCGCCAGGTAGTTCTCCGCTGCATGATGCGGAATGCCCGCCATCGGCACGCGCGTCCCGCGCGCCACCGGGCGCGAGGTCAGGACCAGGTCCAGTTCTCGCGAGGTCGTTTCCGCGTCCTGGTCAAAGGTTTCATAAAAATCACCCAACCGAAAAAACAAAATCGCGTTGGGGTATTGGCGCTTAATTTCTAGATACTGCTGTCGAATGGGGGTAACGTCGTCGCTCATAGAGTCTTATTTTACGCCAAATACCCGGCTTTTTGTTTATTCGTTTTCCATTCGTGGATGATCCTCCCCCATCAGGTCGCTATCGTGCAAATCTTGTTCGCAATTTTACTTGGCTATTCTGACATGTTGGTCTATAATCAAACCACTATATTCGTTTCGGAAGGAGGAACATTTATGGCTAGCGTAACATATAACCATGTTACCAAAAAGTTTGGAGATTTTGTCGCACTCAATGACCTGAACATTGAGATCGAGGATAAGGAATTCCTCGTCCTGGTCGGACCTTCGGGTTGCGGCAAGACCACCGCCCTGCGCTGCCTGGCTGGATTGGAAGAAATTTCCCAGGGACAGATTCTGATTGGGAACAACGTCGTCAACGACATTCCCCCCAAAGATCGCGATATCGCCATGGTTTTCCAGTCATACGCGCTGTATCCGCACATGTCTGTCTTCGACAACATGGCCTTCGGCCTCAAACTGCGCAAGGTCCCCAAAGATGAGATCAAGCGCCGCGTTGAGGAAGCTGCCAAAATTTTGACCATCGAGGGTCTTCTCAAGCGGAAACCTCGCGAGCTTTCCGGCGGTCAGCGCCAGCGTGTCGCCGTTGGACGCGCCATCGTTCGCGAACCAAAGGTGTTCCTCTTTGATGAGCCTCTCTCCAACCTGGATGCCAAACTCCGCGTCCAGACTCGCGCCGAGATCAGCAAACTGCACCAGCGCCTGCAAACCACCTTCATCTACGTGACCCACGACCAGACAGAAGCCATGACCATGGCCAGCCGCATCGCCGTCATGAACAAAGGTGTCCTGCAGCAGCTCGACACACCTCAGCACCTGTATGATCACCCGGCCAACCTCTTCGTCGCCGGATTCATCGGCTCTCCCGCCATGAACTTCTTCCCCGCCAAACTGCGCAAAGAGGGCGGCTCTCTCCTCGTTGATTCTGGCGACTTCGTCGTCAAGGTTCCCGAAGACAAAACAGAGAAGTTCGCCAAATTCGTGGACAAAGATGTCATCTTCGGCATTCGCCCTGAGGACGTCCACAACCCCATGTTTGCGCCTCCCGGCATCCACGCCGCCCCGGTCGAATCCAAGGTGGACGTGACCGAGCTCATGGGCAACGAAATCTTCCTCTATCTGCTGAGCGGCAAGAACAGCTACGTGGCCCGCGTCGATCCGCGCACCCGCTTCCAGATTGGCGAGATGGTTCAGGTGATCTTCAACATGGACAACATGCACCTGTTCGACCCCAACGCCGACCAGGAAAATCCCCCGGCGATTGTCTAGGAAGCCCTTTTTTACACAAAAAACACCCCGCCTTGCGCGGGGTGTTTTTTGTGTGCCTATTTTTCTCTAAACTTTCTCGCGCGCGCCCTTCCCAACCCAAATCAAAATCAGCGCGCCCAGCACCGTCAACGCGCCCACCCAAATGAACGCGTCTCGCCAGAACACCATCGGGAACAGCCGGATCAGCGAATCCGAATACAGGAACAGCCAGCTATCTCCGGTAAAGAACAGCTTGTGGAAGGCCGTGAACAGCCAATTGAAGCTGATCGCCACACCCGCCAAAATGACCACAATCAAGCCAATCGTCCACGTTCCCCCCCGGCCCAAGGCCGCGCGGGACGCGGTTAACCTGCCGGTCCGCCAGGATGCTATCCCCGCCAGCCCCATAACCACCCCCAGCACGATCCACGCGGTGATCATGCTTTTCACCAGGATTTTCACATCCAGCATGTGACTCAACTCGCGCTCAATATACAGGGGCTGTCCATCCGCCAGGCGTAAATCCCCCAGAAACTCCAATCCCTCGTTATTCACCAAATAATCAATCGAGATCTTAGCCCACTTCATTCGTTCGTCAAAAGAGAACCCGTAGCTATCCTCAGGGAAGTACGGCATTCGATATTCGATCTCCGGGTACAAGGGTGTAATTAACACCCGAATCGCCGTCATCAACAGAAAGAACGGCACTGCCAGCGAGATCAAGAACCAGCCGATTTTTTCGAGTGATATTTTCATTGAAGCAGCTCCAAATCGCCCGCAAAGAGATAAGATAGTACCAGATTGTTGGTCAACCACTCAATGGCCGCCTTATCATCGGTGAACACCGGCCCCGCCGCCGGCGCGGGTTGCAAGTTGGCCATCGCAATTTCCACCGAACGTAAAATCAACGGATGCGTACTTGGGTCGGCGCGCAGAAGCATCAGGTTTGCATCCAGGTTGCTGATGTCTGTCGGTTGTGCCGTAGCATACACAATCGAGTTGAACGTATCTGGAACATCCATCACGTGCACGGTCGGAAAAACGGTCAGCATGGTCGAGGTCAACGCCTCGATCAAGCGTCGGTCGTTCGGCGCCCGCCCCACATTGATCGTCACCACCCCATCGTCCGTTAAATGATCGCGCACCGTCTGGAAGAATTCCACGGTGGTCAGATGCCAGGGGATATAGGGCGGGCGGTAAGCATCCAGACTAATCACCTGGTAGCGGTTATCACTCTGCGCCAGCCCGTAGCGTCCATCCTGTACAAACACATGCAGGTTGGGCTGGTTCATATCAAAATACTTGCGTCCCACCTCGACAATCTTTGGGTCAATCTCAAACCCGTCGATCAAAATCGGCCCGTAAGCCGCCGTTGCCTGCCGCGCTGTTGTCCCAGCCGCCAGGCCCACAATCGCCAGGCTCTTCACATCAGAAGGCACCACCGGCGGAGGATTGAAATACGGCGCCGCCAACACTTGCTCCCACGGCCCCGCATAGGCCAGTTCGGTCGGGTGATAAATTGAGTGCACCCCTTGCCCCTCGTTCAAGCGCAAGAAGCGGTAGGGCCCTTCCTCTAACACCTGGATATAGTTATATGCCGACTCGCTCTCGTAAATCAAACCGGGAGTCGTTTTGTCAAAGCCGCGCGTGCCCAGAATCGCCAGCAATATCAAAACCACCGGCATCCAGGCATACACCGCCGCAGCTCGCAACCCGCAGTTCTTCGCCAGCAGGTACAGCGCCACCAGCACCAGCAGCCCGCTGATCACTAAAAACGTGCGGTAGGTGCCCACCAGCGGGATCAATAACATCCCTGGCAGAAAGGTGCCAATGAAGGAACCCAGCGTCGATATCGCATAGATGCGCCCCGAAACGCGCCCCGCCTGCGCCGGGTCTGTGATTGCCAGGCGAATGGCAAACGGGGACGCCATGCCCAGCAGCGTGACCGGCAGGATGAACAACACCATCACCACCACAAACGAGCCAATCAACGCGCCCATCGCCAATTGGTCAAACGCCTCAGCCGCCAGCCGTAGCACAGGCCGGGAGGCCAGCGGGATTAGCCCGATGAGAAATCCGCCCCACGCCAGGATCTGCAGGAATGTTTTCGGTTTGGGCGAACGATCGGCCCACCACCCGCCGATAAAGTATCCCGCGGTCAGGTAGATCAAGATCAAGCCGATGATACTGGCATAGATCAAATTACTGGTGCCGAAATGGTTTTCAAGCAGCCGTGAAGCCGCCAGTTCGGCAGCCAGCGTAACCAATCCGGAGAAGAAAACTGCGCTGTAGAGTGAACGTTTTGACATTCGTCCATTATACCAGCGGGATTACTGCGTGCGATCCAACAGAATCACCCACCGGTCGGCATCGTCGCCCCGGCTAAAGATCACCACCAACGAGAGTTTTTTATCGTTCAAAAAATCTGTGCGCGTGCGCGGCGCCATAAACACTTCCCGGACCCGATATTGCTCAACGATCCAATTCGACATCGCCAACCGCGCAATATCACCTTCCTGCAGCGAATCAACCAGCGTCTGGTAATCATCCTTCCACGGAATTGCCACAACCTTCACCAGTTCGGCTCCTGGTAGCCACTCCGGAGATTTGGGTTCCCAGCGCCCCTGCTCCAATTGTCCTTCTTGCAATGAGAAAACCACACCGGTCTTCAATTCCAGCCCCACCGGCTTGGCGTCTGCATCATACGACCCTGCTTGCAGTTCCTCAATCGTGCTGGGATAGAGAGCCCCCTCGGTTGCCTGCGGCACAGAGGTAATTTCCATTGCCGGTTGCTTGCTCAGAGCGCGAATCAACGCCCCTCCGCCCATCCACATGAGCAACACCAGCACCACAACAGCAGCAGCCGAGGCCAGCACAAACGGCAGAGTCGCGTATCGCGGTCGCGCTCCCTCTTCTTTTTCAAGCTCTTCCTGCAGTTCCTCCGGTATCTCAACATTGGGCACAAAAGCAGGCTGCGTTACAACCGGCAATTCCTCCAGCTCTTCTTCAGCGGCTGTGGCGGCTATCGCCTCCGCATCGATCTTCTCTTGTGTTTCTTCAATATACTTGACCAGTTCCTCGGAGAGACGGATGCGCTCCTCGTCTTCCAGAGGAACGGGTAAAGGCCCTTCTTCCTCATGGAGACTCTCATAATCGAAATAACTGAGCCGGTTCTCGTCCGCTTCTTGATCGCTCTCTTCCTCGATATTCGCCGCATACACCTGCCACCAGGAAGGCACCACCTCCCACACCGACTCTGCCGTCGTCTCATCATCGGTCTGGAACTCCTCCTCCGAAACAACCGGGAGCTGGCTTATATCCATGCTCTCAGCCTGCAAATCGGCCTCGTCCTCCGGATAGAAAGCCTCGCTGAAAAGGGGCGGATTTTCGGCGTCCGCGCCCGAGTATGGCAGCTCCGGCAAGTTCTCGGCTCCTTGCTCGCCTTCTTCCAGGCCCCAAAGCGCGATTCCATCCTCGTTCGCCGGGAGCGCCTTAGGTTCATCGTTCTCCGGTTGCAAATGGTCCTTTAAGGTAGGCGCATAATCCCAAAGCGACTCCACCTCATCCGGCTCCGGGTAATCGCTGACCTGCGGTACAGCCGTCACCCAATCGTCGGTTGCCTGCTCGGGCGGTTCTTCCAGGCTCGGTTCGTCCCGCTCCACAGAACGCGCCAAGTCTTCTGCTGCATAGACTTTCCACCAGGAAGGCACAACCTCCCAAATGGAACGAATATCCTCTTCAGAAAATTCCACGCCGGGCTCAGTCTCCGGTCCTGCCGAAGGCAGCGATTTGGGCTCTTCAAGCGTCAAATCCACCGGCCTGAAATCTTCGGCGGGAGGCAAAACGTGAGCCAATTCCTCATCAGGTTCAGGCGGCAGCGCGGGTCGCGGCTCCTTATCGGCAATCGTCCGCAATCCCGGCGCCAAATCCCACAACGACTCTGGGACTTGTTCTTCATCAAATGCAAACGAGCCCAATTCCTCTTCAATGTCGAATTGCGGCTCTTCTTCGCCGGCCATCATCTGTTCCAACCTCGAAGGCAGCACCTCTTCTTCAGGAAGCTGCCCCAATTCATCAAGTAACACCTCCCACCATCCCGGGGCAAGCTCCATGCTCGACTCCACCGGTTTATCGGCTGGAGTCGCTTCCGGGTTTGTTTCCGGCAGGAGCGGTTTCTCGGGGGTCGTCTCGTCGCTCATCGCATGAGGCCCTATGGCAAAATCACCGGTAAATCAGGCGGGGGCAGCCGGAAAACCACAATCACCTGTCCGTCTGCGGGAATGGTCGTCTCTGCGCCGCGATACAGCGAGCGCAGCTCTACGTATGCGTTCCGATTGACGATCTTATTGTAGAACGGCGCCTCGCCTAACCCATACCGCACCGGGATGGACAAGGTGGTGTTATCGTAGAATCTCACCAGCACCTCGGCATTCTCCACTGCTTCGCCGTCATCATACTGGTTGTTTTCGTTGAAATCGACGAAAACGACCACGCTCACCTTTCCGTTCACCATGGTCACCGGCGTCGACGAAGGGGTCACCATCTGAGTCGGCCTGGGTGTTGAGGTCGGTCGCGGCGTGGGCGTATCTAATACCATGGGCGTCGCCGCGATCGGTGTTGGGAGCGCCACCTGGCTTCCCCGAGGATAGGTGATTAAGCGGGGCCACAACTCATCGAGATAATATGCCCCAGCCGGGCAATCATTGAGATGGAACGCCACACCCTCCCAGGTCAACGGGTTATCGGTGCGCGCGGCTTTCGCAATCGCATCATCCAAACACTGATAACCCGCATGATACGACAACAAAGTGAACTTCCACAGGGGTTCGTAATCTGCCTGGGGAACGCGCTTCTCCATGATGTACCCCACCTGGTAGCAGTTCGCCCGAATGACTTGCGCCAGCGGCTTAATGCTCCGTTCGGCCTTGGCAATGTCCACCCCGTATTCGCAAGTCGAACAGGTAGCGTCAAACCAGCGCATCAGCCCGCCCCGCAAGGTTGCTTGCGAGAAGTCCGATTGGCTGGCAAAAAAACCGTCACAGTCAAAAAGAAGTCCGTCGCAGACCGCGCCGTACAAATCCTGATCCCAGCGCAGGCCAACATCGGTGCCCTGCTCGGTGATCTGCCCAAGTCCATATTCAAAGTATTCCGAGCGCACATTCCCCGGCCAAAACTGTGATTCTTGCTCGATCAGGCTTTTCAACACCTTCGCAGGAATTCCAACATCTCGCGCCGCCGCCAAAATCACCCGGTCAAATCGATTCTGCCACTCGTACACCGCCTTGCGCGAAACTTCGATCCCGCAGGCATTGGCCGACTTGCTGTTATACAATCCACCGGCTGGGCACGCACTGGCATCCACCAGCCCATTTTGAATCAGGCGCGCTGACAGCAAGTACAATGGGTTCTCGGTATGCAGTTCCTCAACCGTATTCGCTGAATACTGCCACATCGCAGTTCCACCGGAATTGACATTTATCCACGCCTCGCTACACGCATCGCCGGTCTCCGGTGGCCCCGATTTCACCACGCGCACCATGTACAAATTTTCCGATTTTGTCACATTGACAGCGAAGGTGAACTCCTGGCTTTCATCACCCAGCGTTGAACGAGCTCGCACCGACAATTTTGCGCTCTCGAAAACCACAATCCGGCAGGCCTCACGCTCGCAGCGGAAGGTTTGGTCCCCATAAGTTCCATAGACCGCGTAGATTTGCGCGTCTGAAAGGGCTTCCTCAGCAACAATGGTGACAAAGGGAGTAGTAAGCAGCACCTCCGGCGCGCTCACCCGAATATACAGAGACGGGATCGGGATTCGCCCCCCTGGCCAGGAAGTGTCGTAGCGGTCTGTTTCAGGTCCACCGTCCGCAGCCGCAATCAGATTGGTGCTCAAGCAGAGGATACCAATCAAAGCGACAACCGCGATCCGGCTAATCCAAACTCTTATACGCATACCCCCCCATTGGGGTAGCTCATTGAGAGATACCATTAGGCCATGCTTAACTAAAAAACATGGCTCCGAAATTCAGTGTCCCTTTGGAGCCATTCAAATCATAGAACAATTATAGTAGATAATCTCGAAACCGTTCGGTTGAAATTGTGTTGCAAAAATGCTTCCCCACCCAGAAGCAGAAGAGACCCCAAATGTGGGGAGCATCACCCCAATCCCGACGAACCAAAATGTACAGTGCATTTTCGTTCTTGCGATATAATATTCAAATAACTACTCAGGCCCTGGTGAAATGGTCCCGAATTTGTGGTATTTGGCGGGGCTTCGCCCCGCCAAATACCACAAATTCGGCCTCTTTCCCTAAAGGACTGAGCAATAACATATTCAGAATTGTAACTTCGCAAAGGGTGGGGAAAGTCCCTGAATTTGTTTGTAGCTGAGTAGTTACTCAGAATCATTGATTGAGAGGGAAACAATGGTCAATCCGTTGGTAATCAAAGTTCTATTGATTGACGATTCCATCATCGTGCGGAACACGATCCGTGGCATCTTATCCGCTCGCCCCGATTTTTCGGTTGTTGGAGAAGCGGAAGATAAACTGACCGGCCTCGCCTTTGCCAAGAAATTGCAACCCGACGTAATCGTCACCGATGTGAAATTTAATGGTGAGGACGCCTTTAACACCATTAGCGAATTACAAAGCATCGTCCCTCACGTCAAAATTATCATCCTTTCGGCCTACACCGACCCTGCCACCATGCGCCAGGCTCTCCTGGCAGGCATCAATGATTTCATCGCTAAACCCCCCGAAAGCGAAGAGTTGATCGCCGCTGTCTATAATGCGGGTATCGCCTCCCTCAAAATGCGCGAACGGCAAGCCGGTCGCACCATTGGCCAGGAATTCACGCTTCAGGCCTCAGAAAATTTGGGCAAGGTTGTCCTGGTGTATGGCGCCAAAGGCACACCTGGTTCCTCCATCATCTCCGCCAGCATTGCCTCAGCCCTGGCCCAAGAATCCGCGAAAGTGGCCCTGATGGATGCCGACCTTCAATTCGGCGATATCTCCATCCTCCTGAACATCAACTGGCAGTTCAGCGTGCTCAGCCTCACCGATCAACTCTTCGGCCTGGAGCCGGAAGAATTCTCCAAGGTCATTTTCAATCACACGCCTTCCAATTTGCACGTCATGGTATCCCCCAATCGCGTCGAAGCTTACGACTTAATTCGCGGCGACCAATTCCTGCGTGTATTGGAATTCATGCGCAATTTGTACAACTTCACGGTAGTCGACCTTCCCACCGTGGTAAACGACGTATCCTTAAGCGCAATGGATACTGCCGATACCATCGTGCTGCTCGCTTCACAGGATTTGGCGGTGCTGAAAAACACCCTGCTCTTCCTGAACGTCTGCGATCAACTCAAAATAGACCGTTCGAAGATTGTCTTCGCGCTCAACCAGTACGATAAAAAAATCCCCCTGGAGAAAGATCGAATCTCCACTCAGCTCAAGCAGCCGGTGGATGTTCTCATCCCTCCCGATCCTTCTTTGATCTCTCGCTCCATCACGCGCGGCATTCCCTTCTACCTGGCCGATCGAGAAGCCTTTATCTCTCACTCAATCAGTCAACTGGCAGGGCTCATCCGCGAACGCATCAACAAGAAGGTGAAGATCGAGGGTAAAACACTGCCGGTCTAAAGCCGGCTGCGCTCAATCCTTCAGCGGCAGAACGCCCAGCGAGTTCGACACACCGGAACCGGCATTCGGCTCTTCAGCCTCGTCAATCACCTCGAGCAGCGCCTCGGCAATCTCGGGGTCAAAAGCGGTTTCCTTCTCGCTCAACACTGTCTTTGCCGCTTGCATCGGGGTCATCGAAGGCCGGTGGAAATTACCCGCAATCATCGCGGTAAACGCCTCCGCCGTCGAAATAATCCGTGCCGCCAGCGGGATATTCTTGCCGGCAATCCGGTCTGGATAACCCCGCCCGTCCCATCGCTCCTGATGGTGATAAATCCACGGAATGACTGGTGATAGCGCTTCAATCGGTTTTACAATCTTCGCCCCATAATAAGGATGCAGGCGGATCGTCTCCCATTCCTGGCTGGTTAAGCGCTCAGTCTTGGTCAAGATCGACTCGGGAATATTCACCTTGCCTACATCGTGCAACAGGGCAGCAATTTCAAGTTCGTTGATGTTCTCGGCTGCCCAACCCAGCTTCTTCGCAATCAGCACCGAATAACGTGCCACCAGGTCGGAATGTCCTGCCATATAAGTGTCACGGGCATCGATCGCGCTCACCATTGTGCGCACCAACGGCATAAACTGCCGGATGGTTCCCAGCGAGGCTACTTTCGGCGACAAGATCGACGTCTTATTGCCGCGATCCTCTCCCATGTAGGAGTTGCGCTTATTTTGAATAACCAACTCGGACCGCACCAGCATCTCATGTTTGTTTACAAACTCAGAGATTTCATCTAGCGCCTTCTCCAACGCAGCCCACTCTCCCGTCGCCCACAGCTTCGGTACCTTATCCTCAATCATGATCAGCATCTGGGCATAATCTGATTTTGGCACCACGCTGCGCTGGTAAGTCGCTAATTCATCCTGCAACTCGGTGAAGGTATAAAATTCACGCTCCACTTCGGCCACCCGGAACGCTTTCAATGGGGCGTTCTGGATCATCTTGTCCAGATGATTCATCATCGAGATGATATTGTCAACGTCCCTGACTTCCGCCGATTCTAATTCGGAGATCTCACGCAAGCGTATCGCCCACGTTCGCTGGGCAGAGTCCAGTGACAACACCTTCGCTCCGCGAGTGATGATTTCTTTTCGTTCAATAGAGTTCACCCACGCCAACGTCTTGCCCAGCGTCTTGCGCGTGGCAACCAGGCGTTGGTTTTCTTCCAACTCGCGCCGCCGCCGCTCCCTCTCCACCGTTGCCTTATGTTCTTCGGCATCGTAGGCGGTCACCTCATCGGGAGCTACCGAGAACCGGGTGAGCACCCGTTTCTGCTTGTGGAGCAGTTCTTCCCATGCTTCGCGCAACTGCACCAGTTCGGGGTACCGCTTAAGGTACAGGCGAGTATTATTCGTTTTGGCCGAGAGGAATGTCAGCGACTGAAAATAATCATCATACATCGTCCACAACTGCTGCTCATATTCGGCATCCTTATAAGCCACCTGCCACAAGGCCAAGCGGAAACCGTTTACGCTGGCAGTCACTTTCCAATCGCGGACAAACGATTTTTGTAGATAGGTATGGATCGTAGTCTGGATATCAAACCAACCCTTCACAGAACCCGCTAGTGATGGGTTGTCATCTTTCGTTTCAGGCAAAGTTGGAATTTCCTGGGATTCGCGTTCCAGCAGTTCCTCATCGGGATACATATCCACTGCTGAACGACCGTCGTCCTCCGGTTCCTGAAAATTAGCTAAATCTTCTCTCAGGCTTCGGTTGACATCGTCGACCAGCGGGTTGTTCCGATTTCCCTCGCTGCCTTTAGAACCGTGTACTTTTCTACCTACGAATCCCATAATTAAGAGCCATCCTACA
>JAEXTI010000072.1 GCA_023406965.1 Chloroflexota bacterium | reverse complement strand
ACTGCGTCCAGCCTTCCAGGTTGCCCTTGCCCCAGGTGTTGTTCTGCGCCTGGAATGCGCCGTTGTTGAAGGTGGCAAAATCCTCGCATTGCATCTCAATAGCCGACACCGCTGGAGGCAGCGGGGTGGGCGTGGGCGTGGGAGTGATGGTGGCGGTGGGCACAATGGTAGGCGTGAGCATGGGCCCCAGCAACTGCCCCGGCCCGCAGGCGGAAAGCAGCAAGGAGAGGGCCAGGGCCAGGAACAGGGTTAGGGTGGAAAGTTGTTTTTTCATGCGATGCTCCGAGAATGTATTAAACCAGGGCCAGTTCTCTGACTTCCACCTGCCCGCCCAGCACCTGCAGGTCGGCCTGCCACTCCTCGCCCTGCCGTTTGATGCGCACCGTGCCGTAGGCATAACCGGTGGACCAGAAGAAAGTTCCTTCTTGCCGCTTGAATTCCATCCGCCCAGTCACTGCCGAGTAATGGAAGCCGGTCAGGGCCAGCACAGCGGCCCAGGAGGCCATCGCCCGGGCGTAGTGGTGCCCGCATTCGGCTTCGTCAAAGGGGCTACGCTTGCGCCCGTCGTAGCGCGCGCGGATGTCAGCGATGCTTTCCAGTCCTTCATCTTCCATGCCTTCGTAGAGCATGCCCACCGCGGCAGTGTACTCAAAGCCGGTCATGACCTCGCTGAAGTAGGAGAAGGGGTTGCGCGGGCGCTCGCGCGGGTAGGCGGCCATCAGCAGGGCTGATTCATCGCCCAGGACGAAGGAACGCATGCAGTTGAAGTGATCGGTGAAGCCCACCCGCCGGTTGTACTTGCGGATGCTGCGCAGGGTGGTCTGCACGCGCGCGGGGTCGTGCAAATATCCCAGCCCGCACACATGGGCCATGTACTGCCCCACCAACTGGTCGATCAGGCAGCCCGGCCCAAGTTGAAAGTCCGGGTCGGCCAGGTTGAGCGAGCCCATGCCGATGAGCAGGCCGGGATAGATGTCGGCCATGTTGGGAATGGGCCGCACCTCGTGCTCGTAGTACTCGCCGTTGAACAGGTGCGCGTCCATCCAGGCGCGGCCCTGCTCGAACAACGCGCGGCACTCGGCGGCAAAATCGGCTTCACCCAGGTGGCGGGCCATCTCTTCGGCGGCGCGCAGCGCCCCCAGGTACCAGCCCTGCATTTGCGGGTTGGGGCCGTAGTATTCCACATCCATGGTGTTGTGCTGGCAGCCTTCCATCACACCGTCGTGGTCGGCGTCCCAGCCGCCTTTCACCCAGCAGAAGGCCAGGGCCTTCTTGGCGTTGGGCCAGAACTTGCGCAAGGCGGCCTCGTCGCCCGAAAGTTGCCAGTCGCGGTACAGCTTCATGATGCAGCCCAACTGCCCGTCGGCAGCGGCCGCCATCCAGCCCCGGCTGCGTTCTTCGGGCAGCCCGGCGCGGAAGCTCATCAAGCCGTCCTCGCCGGTGCACAGGGCAAACTCCACATAGCGCAGGCTCATCGAAAGCTCGCCAAACAGAAACGCGGTGGCTTGCTCATAGTTCCACACATGGGTGCACGAGCCGTGACAGCAGCCGCCCTGGTCGCCGCAGCCCTCCCAGGCATACAGTCGCCCGCCCGAAGCGCGGAAGCAGGTCTGTGTGCGCAGCGTGCTCAGGTTGAACAGGGCCGCTTCTTTGACCGTTTCGGGTAGGTCGCCGGCGCAGAAGGCCTCCACAAAGCGCAGAGTTTCCGCCTCCAGCGCTTCCAGGCGCGGCGCGATGCGCCGGGCGGCGTCCCAGGCGTCGACGAACTGGCTGGTGTAGTAATTGGTCACCCGATCGCCCGGCGCGCAGACGCCGTCCACGGCAGGCTGCGAGGGCGTCCAGGAGGGGCGGTTGGGAAAATGCCAGGTGAGTAAGAAGGTGACCGCGCGGGTTTCGCCGGGGGCCAGTTCCACCTGCACCGCCAGCGAGCCCATGGGCATGTCCTCGCCGCCGTGCTCAATCTCGTCCAGCCTGCCGTCCGAGTCGAAGTCGTCCCAAAAGCCGAGCAGGTCACTGCCCCAGCCGCCCGCCTTGCGGTTCCACGAAGTGCGGTAGGTGACGCGCCCGGCGTGCGCGGTGGTCAGGGCCAGGGTGCCCCAGGCCTCGTGCTCGGGGTTGACCCGCTCCGACTTCATATAGATGCCGCACAGGTCGCCCGACTCGCGGTACAGGTTGCGGTTGCCGTCGGCCCCCACCACCACGGGCTGGTTGGAGAAGTTGCGCTGGGTGCGCGTGCCGTCCATGCCGATGAAGTTCGGCAGCGTGCCACACACCGATGCCAGGAGGGGCTGATCGGAATGGTTGGTGAGGGCGAAGCGCAGCGCCGCCACCGGCAGGCCGGAATCGTCGGCATTGGCCGGGATGAGCGGATTATAGGCTTGCAGGGTGACAGAAACGGGCAGGGCTGGGTCGCTGAGGAACACCTGCCCAAAGGGGTAAGCGGCGGCGAACTCGGCCTGGGCAAAGCGCGGCAGGCCGTGGTTGGCGGCCTCGCTGCCCCATGCGCCCTCGTAATCGTCCAGGTCCAGGGGGCCTTCCAGGGCGCGGGTGACCGGCCCGCCGGGAAGCTGCAAGTTGAGCGCAAAGAAGGGGGCCGCCGCGCCGCGCGGGATGAAGCCCTTGGCCGGGCGGTTCATCAATTCCCAATCGCGCAGGTCGCCGCGCCCGCCCAGTGAGACCGTGCCGGTGCCAATGCCGCCGATGGGCAGGGCCACCCGCCGCAGGTGAGCAGAGTCATAGCGTTTAAGGATGGGCCAGGGTTGCATGGGAGAACCTCCGGGGGAGAAGTCAGGCTCTATTAGTATAGCCCGAATAAAAAAATCCGGTGTAGGCCGCGCATCCATCCGCGGCGACTGGCACGGTCATGTAGCGGCGAGGCGAAATACGACAACTCAAAATACCCTGGCCGTTTAGCCTCGCCGTTCTTTCCTTTTTTCCCTCCGCGGTTCTTCCCCCGTTCCTTCTTTTGTTTTCTCTCTGCGTTCCTCCGCGCCCTCCGCGTCTCTGCGGTGATTACTTCCCCCCACCCATCATTTGCGCTCAATTACCTGTAGGCTGCGCATCCATCCGCGGCAAAAACTCCACCTTTGGCGTCTTATGCCAGTCTGCGCAGCGTTGCAGGGCCTCTTTCAGGTCGGCCTTGAGTTGCCCTTCAAGCACCACCCCCGGCTCGAGGTGCAGCGAACGCACCTCAAACGTCTTTGTCTGGCGGTTGGCCTTGGCGTCCAGCCGCCCCACCAGCGCCCCGCGGCTCAGCACAGGCAGACTGAAATACCCGTAGATGCGCTTTTCGGCGGGCAGGTAGCACTCGATGGAGTAATCGAAGCCAAACAACTCCTGGGCGCGCTTGCGATCCCACACCAGAGGGTCAAAGGGCGACAGCAGAACCGTGTAGGTGGGTTCGAGTTGCCCGGTAGCGGCTTGCTCGGCCAGAGGCATCTGCTCCGGGTGAACATAGCAGGGCTCGCCCCAACCCTCCACGCGCACAGTCTCCAGGCGGCCCGCCTCGGCCAAAGCCTGCGCGCGGGCCGGGATGTCTTTTTTGTTCAGGCGGAAGTAATCAGCCACCCAGCTTGCGCGGGCAAAACCCAAGGCTTGCACGCTGCGCAGTACCAGCGCGTCCAGGGCTTCGTCCAGGGGCGGGGCCAGCTCGTCGCGCCACTCGGGCAGAACCCGCTCGCGCAGGTTGTAGACGCGCTGGAAGTTCTCCCGCCGCACAATCATCAACTCGCCAACCGTGAACCAATACTCCAGGGCGCGTTTTTCGATCTTCCAATCCCACCAGGTGCCTTTTATGCCATCGGAGCGCTTAAAATCGCGCGAGCGCACCTCGCCGTTTTGGCGAACGTATTCCAGCACAGCGGCCATTTCTCCGGGGTACCGATCGTACCAGTGCCGATACCAGTTGTTGAACTGGTTGGACAGGTACATCTGGCGATGCAGGCCAAAATCCTCGCTGGGCAAGAAGCAGGCCGCATGGGCCCAATACTCGAACACTCGGCCTTCCGCCAGGTGTTCATCCAACCAGGCGGGGGTGTAAGATCCCAGGCGGCTCCACAGCACCAGGTATGGGCTGCGCGCCACCACGTGGATGGTGTCGATCTGCAGCGCGCCCATCTGGCGAATGCGGGCAAGGACGTCATCTTTGGTAGCGAGCCTGGCGGGCGGCTGGAGCAATCCCTGGGCCGCCAGCATCAAGGCGCGGGCTTGAGGAAGAGTGAAGGAGAGTTGAGTCACGAGAGCCTCTGAAAAGACTGGAATATTTGTTCGAGAAATTATAACATGTTCAAAGCCGAGCGAAGGGCCTTTTTAAGAGAACCACCTTCCAGCTTCTTAACGGTAACGAACTCTCAACTATTAATCAGAGGAAATGCTTGT
>JAEXTI010000052.1 GCA_023406965.1 Chloroflexota bacterium | reverse complement strand
AGAGCAGGTTCAAGATCACATACTTGACCGCGCCTTCAATCTGCGCGCGCTCGCCACCCAGGGCGATGAGCACAAACGAAGCCATCAGCATCACTTCAAACCAGACATACAGGTTGAACAAATCGCCGGTGGTAAAGGCCCCGTTGACGCCCATGAGCAAGACGAAGAACAACGGATAGAAGCCAAATTTTACACGGTTGTCATCGATGCCACTCAAACTGAAGATGGCCACCGCCAGGGCCACCAGCGCGGATACTTGCAGCATGACCGCGCCAAACAGATCCACCGCCAGGGTGATGCCAAAAGGCGCGGGCCAGTTGCCAATCTGCGCCACCTGAATCCCTCCGGCGCGCACCTGGGCAAAGACACTGAGGGTCACCCCGTTCAACACTGCTGCTCCCACTACGCCCACTACGCGCTGATAGGCCGGTTTTGACCAGCCAATCAACGACACGATGGCAAACAGAAGCGGGGTGAGGATGGGCAAAACGATCACGGGGCTGCCTCCGGGTCGTCTGGCAGGATATCCTCTTCGGGGCAGGGAATATCGGTGCAGCGCATTTCGTTCAGATCATCGGTGCCGGTCACCTGGTAGGCCTGGCGCAAGAGCACCACGGCAAACGCCGTCACGCCAAAGCTGATCACAATGGCGGTGAGGATGAGCGCCTGGGGCACCGGATCGGCATGGATCGCCGCCGGAAGGCTTTCGCCCTCGCGGATGAGCGGCGGACTGCCCGGGACCAATTGACTGCCCGAATTAAACAGCAGCAGGTTCACCGCATAACCTAACAGGAGCAGCCCCACCAGGATTTTCACCAGGCTGCGCCGCAGCATCATGTACAGACCCGCGGCAAACAACCCTCCGGCAGTGATGGCAAGGAGTAAAGTCATGCTATACAGCCTCCTGTTCTTCAGCCAGGGTCAGCAAAATCCAGGTGACAATGCCAATCACCACCAGGTAGACACCCACATCGAATAACACCGGGGTGCCCATCTTGCCCAGGATGGGCAACGGTTGCTTCAACCACAAACCGGTCATCATGGGTTTGGAGGTCACCAGGGAGATCAACCCGCTGACGAGGGCCACCAGCAGCCCCATAGCCACCATGAGTTTAGGTTGGACGGGCAGCAAACGGCGCAGCTCGCCTGGAGAGTTCGCAATGGCATACAGCATCAGGGCGCTGGAAGCCACCAACCCGCCCGCAAAACCGCCGCCAATTTCATTGTGCCCGCGAATGAGCAGGAAGAACGAGAAGATGAGCAACAGAGGGATCAGATAGCGAGCGGCTACAGGCAAGATGATAGAACGCTGCATCAGAGGGCCTTTTTTCCGCCGCGTATCGCCGCGCGCGCCCAGGCGAATGAGGGCGAACACGCCCACAGCCGCCACAGCCAGCACAGTGATTTCGCCCAAAGTATCAAAGCCGCGAAAATCGACCAGGATAACGTTGACAATGTTGCGCCCGTTGGCAGCGGCGAAACTGTTTTGCGCAAAATAAGCCGCCAGGCGGGATTCGGCCGGGTTGCTGGAAGAGAGCAGCATGAGCAGGGTCATCATGGCGCCGCCGCCCAGGGCAATCAAGGCGTCCAGGCGTTTCTCGCGCGTCGAGCTGAAGCGGCTGAACTTGGGCAGACGGTAAATGACCAGGATGAACAGGATCACCGTCAGGGTTTCGATGGCAAACTGCACCATGGCCAGGTCGGGAGCGCTGTAAAGCAGGTACAACAGGGCAATGCTGTACCCAATGGTACCCAGCAGAGCAATGGTCGTCAGGCGCGAGGAAGTGCGCGTGACGAGCACCGCGGCGGTGAGGATGACCAGCACCAGGATCACATCGTAGAATCGGGGCACGCCCCACACCTCCGCGAAGGTCTCGCCGGGGCGCGTGGGCAAACGGGTGATGCGCAGCAGATACATGAAACCCGAGAGGATCACGGTGAACAGCACAATCACCGCAATATACACCCGCAGATAGCCATTCTGGACAATGCGCGTCAGCCAACCGGCAAAAGCCAGCAGCCCGTTCAAGCCTTTGGTATACAGGTGGGCGGGACCAACACCCGCCACGCGGTGGAAAAACGCTCCCGCCTGCGCCTGGAAGCGAGACCGCAGGAAGAAGACCAGCACACTGGCCAAAATGGTCGCCAGGCTGAGGAAGAAGACAGTATTCAAGCCGTGCCACAAGGCTAGCTTGACCGGGTAGGCCTTGGCGTACACCGCCTCTACCGCGGGCTGCACGATTTTGGCAGCCAACGAAGGGAACAATCCCAACACGGTCCCCAGGAGAGCAAGCAACAGCGGCCCCAGCCACAGCGGAAAGCGCCCCTCATGAGCATGATGCAGTTTATCCTCTGCGCGGGTTTTCATCCAATACGGCAGCAGGCCTACCCAGCCCGAAACCGCGCCGATGCCTACGTTGGCCAGCACGATGAGCGCAACGAAGCCCAGTCCCACCGGCAGGGCGGCGTCATAAAGCGTTTCCTTGGCAAGGTAGCCAATGACGAGCGGGAAACCGGCCATGGACAGGGCCGCCAGCCCGGCAGCCGCGGCGGTGAAGGGCATGGCGCGAGCCAGCCCGCCCAACTCGTTGATGTCTCTCGTATGCACGGCATGGTCCACCCCGCCTGCGGTAAGGAACAACGCGCCCTTATATAATGCGTGCGCCAGGAGGTACAGCAAAGCCGCCTTAATCGCCACGCCCTGCCCGATGCCCAGCAGCATGACCGGCACGCCCAGAGCCGCCACTGTGGTGTAGGCCAACAGGCGCTTGAGGTCGGTTTGGCCCAGCGCCAGCAGCGCCCCAGCCAGCAGCGTGGCCAGCCCCACCCAGGGCAGCACCTGCCCCCACAAGGCCAGCCCGCCTAGCACCGGGAACAGCCGCGCCAGCAGGTACACCCCCGCCTTAACCATAGTGGCCGAGTGCAGGTATGCGCTGACCGGCGTGGGGGCTTCCATGGCATTGGGCAGCCAGAAATGGAAGGGGAACTGCGCCGACTTGGTCATGGCGCCCAACAGGATCAGGATAAACGCCGGGACGGAGAGCGGGTTGGAAGTAAACACCCCCGGCTGGGCAACCCAATCCTGAATGATGTAGCTGCCCGAAATCTGGGCCAGCAGGATGGCCCCGGCTAGCATAGCCAACCCGCCCGCCCCGGTGACCAGCAGCGCCTGCCAGGCGGCAGCGCGGGCAGCCGGGCGATTATTCTCAAAACCGATCAGGAAGAAGGAAGAGATGCCGGTCAACTCCCAGAACATGAACAGCAGCAGCACATTGCCCGCGCTGATCAGCCCCAGCATAGCCACCATGAACAGGATGATGAAGCCGTAAAACTTTTCCAGGCCCGGGTGTTTTTCCAGGTAGGCCCCACCGTAAAGCACCACCAGCGTGCCAATGCCGGAGACGATCAGCCCCATGAGGGTGCTTAGACCATCAAAGTGGAAGACGAAATCCACGCCCAGGGCAGGGATCCAACGCCACTGCACCGTCTCAGGTGGCGCGCCTCGCAGCAGGTGCAGCAAGAACAGGATAAACACAACCAGGGGATACAGCGCAATCACGAATCCGGCATGGCGTTTAAATACGCGGCGCACCAAAATGGCTGCCGGAGCAATGGCAAATCCCAACAAGATCGCGAGGGCCGTGGTTTGCATCAATTAAATCATCCCACTCCGTAAAATTCCCGCCCGGGCGGTCACTATTAATTTTACGGGAATTCATCCACCTGAGCAAGTTTTAATGATTTCGGGCTGAGTTAGGGCGTCACCCAGAAAATATTCACCCAATGGGTGGGGTGGTCGGTGGCCGATTCGGGCGGCAGGACGTACACCGGATTATCCGCCCATAGATGGGGTGAGAAAAAGATGTGGTCGATGCGGTTGCGCCCCGACATGTCCATGCCGCGCGGGCCGATCTTTGACGGGTACACGCTGGTCCAGGCATTGACCAACGCGGCGTCGATGACCTGGTAAGCCTCCTTCGTGTCGGGCAGGTTGTAATCACCCAGGGCGATGGCGTTGGGTTGGGCCAGGGCCCGCCGCACCAGAGTTTGGGCAAAGACCAGCATGGCCGGGTCGGAACTATCGGGGTGAACATTGAAGATGTTGAAGCGCTGCCCGTTGATGTTTACCTCGGCCTCGGCCACGCCGGTTTCATCTTTGTCGCTGTAGATAAACACCGAACGCGGGTTTTCCAGCGGGAACTTGGACAGAATGGCCGTGCCGTAGGTGCCGGTGACCGGGGTGGGTCCGTAATAGGAGTAGTAGCCCAGGCGGTCGGCAAAATAACGCACATAATCGTTGTTGTTGAGCGAGATACGGTTAGAGTCTGACTCTTGCAGCACCAGGACATCCGGCGATACGCTGCGTGCCAGGGCCACCTGGCGGTCAATGGCCTTCTCGCCGTCATTATCGTTGAACTGCTGGGTGTTATAGGTCATCACCCGCAGAGAAACTCTTTGCTCAACATCCTCAATAATTCGTGGGCGGGGGAACGAGGCAAACAGAGTGACCAGAAAAAGTACCCCAAGCAAAGCTGCCCATCCTAGAGGGAAGCGCGCGAGGGCCGCCCGGCTAGAAGCG
>JAEXTI010000031.1 GCA_023406965.1 Chloroflexota bacterium | reverse complement strand
CTGAACAACCCATATCTTAAGATGGAGCAGTAATTATGGCGGATGAACCGATCGTCGTCGGAATCGATATCGGCACCACCAAGGTTTGCACGCTGGTCGCGCGGGTGGAGGGGGCCAATAATCTGCGCATCCTGGGGGTGGGCATTGAGCCTTCTCAAGGGATCCGCAAGGGAAATATCGTCGACCTGCAGGCAGCGTCGCAGGCTATTGGGCGCTCGATAGAAAAAGCTGAACGGACCTCCGGCATGGAGATCACTTCGGCGTTGATCAGCCTGGCCGGGTCGCACGTCTCGTCGGTGAACAGCCGAGGCGTGGTGGGCATCTCTGGGCGAGCCATTGACCAGGAAGATGTGTTCCGCGCGCTGGATGCGGCCCAGGCCGTGGCCATTCCGCACAATCGCGAGATCATTCATGTGATCCAGCGCGGGTTTGTGGTGGATGGGCAAGACGGCATCCGCCTGCCGGTGGGCATGCACGGCTACCGCCTGGAGGTGGAAGCGCACATCATCACCGCTGGGGCGGCGACGGTGGAAAACCTGCGCCAGAGTGTTCAGGCTTCGGGCGTGCAGGCGTCTCACTTTGTGCTCAACCCGCTGGCTTCTGCCGAAGTGGTCCTTTCGGACACCGAACGCCAGATGGGCGCGGTGGTTTGCGACATCGGCGGTGGCACGACCGATATGGCCATTTACATTGACGGCGATATCTGGCACACGATGGTGCTGGGCATCGGCGGAAACCATATCACCTCCGATATTGCTCACGGTTTACGGCTGTCCATCTCCCAGGCCGAAGAGGTCAAGAAGCAGTATGGTCATGCGCTGCAAGAGGAGATTGATGAACGTGACAGCTTCTCGACCCGCATTTTTGGTGAAGAAAATCCGGTGGAAATCCGCCGCAAAGACCTTTCGATGATCATTGAAGCGCGGGTGGAAGAAATCTTCGACCTGGTGCTGCAAGAGATCAAGCGCTCGGGTTATGACGGGCTGCTGCCTGCTGGCGTGGTTTTGACCGGCGGGGCCAGCCAGTTGCCGGGACTGCGCACGCTGGCCAGCCAGGTGCTGGGACTGCCGGTGCGCGTGGCCAAGCCGGAAAATCTGCTTGGCCTGGCCGATCAACTCTACTCGCCGGCTTATTCAACCAGCGTAGGCCTGTTGTATTGGGCCATGATGATGAGCGAAGCCGCTCCCGCCGCCGGCGGGGGAAGGCGATCGCACCGCAAAGGAGGTAATCCAACCCTTGATACGATCAAGAATTGGCTCAAACGTTTGTTACCGTAGTCGTGTTGTCGTGACTTCCCCGACCGGACAGGGAACGGTTGGGGACGCCACGCCGAGTGAGAAGATCCTATTCATTATGCTCTTGGAGGTAAACCATGGACATGTCCCAACCCGTATCTGAGTCGTTCGCCCGCATTAAAGTCATCGGCGTCGGCGGCGGCGGCTGCAATGCCGTCAACCGCATGATCGATGAAGGCCTGCAGGGCATCGAGTTTATCACCGTCAATACCGATGGGCAGGCCCTGCTGCTCTCGCGCGCCGATACCCGCGTGCGCATTGGCGAGAAAGTGACCCGCGGCCTGGGCGCCGGCGGCAACCCCGAGATGGGGCGCAAGGCTGCTGAGGAATCGGCTACGGAACTGTACGAAGTGCTGAAAGGCAGCGACATGGTCTTTGTGACCGCCGGTATGGGCGGCGGCACGGGCACCGGCGCGGCCTCGATTGTGGCCCAGATTGCGAAGGAAGTCGGCGCACTGACCATTGGTGTAGTGACCCGCCCATTCACCTTCGAAGGTTCTCGCCGGGCGCAATCGGCCGAAGTAGGCATTGAAAAGCTCAAAGAGCATGCCGACACGCTCATCGTCATCCCCAATGACCGTCTGTTGCAGATGGTGGATAAGCGCGCCAGCCTGCAAGAATCCTTCCGCCTGGCCGATGATGTGTTGCGCCAGGGTATTCAGGGTATCTCTGAATTGATTACCGTGCCTGGCCTGATCAACCTGGACTTCGCCGACGTTCGCGCAATTATGAGCGAAGGTGGGGCGGCATTGATGGCGGTAGGCAAGGCCTCGGGCGAAGATCGCGCCCGCGTTGCCGCCGAAGCGGCCATCTCCAGCCAGTTGCTGGACATCACCATCGACGGCGCGCGCGGCATCCTGTTCAACGTGACCGGCGGCACCAGCCTGACCCTCTTCGAGGTCAACCAGGCCGCTGCCATCATCAAGGAAACCGCACACCCCGACGTGAACCTCATCTTCGGCGCCGTTGTGGATCCGAAGGTCGGCGACGAAATCCGCATCACGGTGATCGCCACGGGTTTTGACCGGGCCGGGGGCGTCCGGCCGGTAGAGCGGCCTCTGCGCCTGGAAGACAGCCAGACTTCGAGCCGCGCCCGGAGCGGGTCTGTCCAGAACACCCCGGTGGAACGGCCGGTTTCGACCTCGGCCAGTTCAGCTCAGGCTGAATTCCAGCGGGTGATTAATACGGACGATTACGACATTCCTGCCTTCTTGCGCAACCGCAAGAAATAAGCGCGATGTTCTAGGAAGATTGTCCCCAGTAAGCCGGGGCGGGTAAGGGGACCCGCCTCGGGGTTGGACAGTCGCTAGAATTTAGCGGTAGACTGTCTGTCGTCCTGGTTTGCCATACTTACGGGGGCCTGAGCAGGAATTCCCTGCCTGCCGGGCTGTGTCCGGGCCTTGCCGCACTTACCCATCCAGCGGCGAGGCCCGGTTTTTAATTGTCACAAAACAGGCAATGCGACGCAAACGCGTCGCATTGCCTGTTTTGTGACGTATATGCTTCTAACTTCGGGGTTTGATGGCAAGGCTTTCGTCGCCGGCAAGCCCTCTTTGTAACGGGGCCGCGTCCAGGGCCAGGACGCGGCTGTTGGCAAAGAACTCAAAGTCGAAGCCGGTCGCATCGCCGGCGGCTTTGCCGGGCACGGGCATGAGGCGAGCCACCAGGGGCTTATTCAGGCGCAAGGCCAGCGCGCCCATATCCAGCAACACGCCGGTGAGCTGCTCGGCGGTGGCATCGCCGGGGAGGGGGACGGTATCCAGCCCGCAGCCGCACACTGCCGAGTACAGCAGCAGGTCCTTGAGCGTCAGCGTACCCTCGGCGGCCCGTTTGGCCAGGCGCGAATCTTCGAGCACAGGCAGCATGAGGCCGTTGAAGCCCACGCGCAGCCATCGGCCCCGATCCAGGCTGTCGGCCACGAAGGCTGCGGCAGCCAGTGAGCCGCTTAATCCCAACGCGGAAGGGCCGAGCTGCTCGATGGCGGCACCCAGCGAACACCAATCTTGCGGATAGGGCGCGGGGGAGAAGTCGATGCCGTAGAAGTCAAGGTTGTATTGTTGAGACAGATGCACAGCGCGGGCGGTGAGGGCGGAGGCTTGATCTTCCAGGACGGTGACCAGCCTTTGGCGGGCATCAGCCAGCGTGGGCGACTTGCGAAAGGCGTCCAGCACCAGATCGGCGCATTCCACCGCCAGGGCAAAGCCGGGGCGTTCACCGGCGTGGAAGGAGCCGGGGAAGAAAGGCCCGTGGGCGTTGAGGTTGGCCAGGGCGGCAAAGCGCAGGTTGGCAAAGCCTTCCGGCTCCAGGCTCACCGCCTGGGTGATGATTTGGGCACAGGCGCGCGCGGCAGGCAGCGAGAGGCCCTCGCTGGGGGTGGCAATCATGCCGGTGAGAAAGACATTCCGGGTGGCAGCCAGGATAGGCACGACCAGTTCAAAGCTGGCAGGGTAAGCGGGCAGGGCCGGGCCAAGGGAAAGGTAGGTGAAGCCGCGTTCGGCGGCATCGGTTTCCAGGGTTTGTGCCAGATGCACGGCGGCGGGCAGGTCCTCGGTCTGGTAGAGCAGGGGAAAGGGCACGGTGGCCAGGCGGGTGGTTTGCACCTCGATCCCGGCAGCACCGTAAAGGCTGACGGCATCGAGGGCCAAGGCGGAGAGGGTGTCGAGATGGCGGTAGGCCTGCGAAGAACGCGGGTCGAAGAAGCAGGTGACTGAGCGAACTTTCATGATGACGGTGTACTCCTCTGACGGACAACTTCAAATAACAAGATGGCGGCAGCAACAGCGGCATTGAGTGATTCGCTTCTGCCGGGCATGGGAATGGTGATATTGCCGGAGGCCAGGGCGCGGGCCTGGGGGCCGGCGCCATCGGCTTCACCGCCGATAATGAGCGTGACCGGGCGGCGCAGGTCGGCCTGCCAGCAGGGCGTGCCCTCGGCTGCTTCAGCCAGCCAGATTTGGGTGGCGGGGCGGCACAGGGCTTCGATGGCGGGCCAATCCATTTTCTGCATGGGTAGACGGAAATGGGCCCCCATGCCAGAGCGCAAAGCCTTGGGATTGAAGGGGTCGGTGGTGCCTGGGCCGAGCAGAATGCCTTGCACGCCCGCAGCGGCGGCTGTGCGCAGAAGCGTGCCCAGGTTGCCGGGGTCGCGTAATGCATCGGTGGCGACGAGTAAATTGGGTGCTTCGGGGAAGGGCAGTGCGCGGCGGACAAATACGCCCAGGAGACCCTGCGGCGTTTCGGTATCCCCAAGGCCTTTCATCAAGTGCGTGGTGACGCCCTCGGCCTCCACATTTTGCCGGCGAGCACTTTCCACCAGGCTTTGGCCGCGCGCCGAGAGTTCGTCGGTGTACAGCAAATAGCGTGCCTGCCAGCCCCCCACCAGAGCTTCCTCGACCAGCCGGACGCCTTCTACAACGAATTCACCAAAATGCTCGCGATCCTTGCGCTGGGTGAGCAGTGCGCGGACGTGCTGCAGGCGTGAGTTTTGAGAAGATGTGATCACGCGGCGGCCTCCAGGTAGAAATCAAGGGTGGGCTGGTCGATGATGGTGACGCGCACCAATTCTAACGACCCGTCAGGGTGTTGGCCTGCCCATTCGCGCAGGGTTTGCAGGGTGATCTTCGCGGCGCGGTCCTTGGGAAAACCGAAGATGCCGGTGGAAATGGCAGGCAAGGCAATGGAGTGCAGATTGAGTTGATGGGCTACGTCCAGGCTGCCACGGATACAGTCAGCCAGCTTGCGCTCCTCATCTCCCTGGCCCCAGATGGGACCAACGGCGTGGATGATGTAACGGCAGGGCAGGTTCCCTGCGCCGGTCCAGGCGGGACGCGCGTGAGTGACGAGTCCGTGTTCGCGTACCCAGGCATCCGATTCGGCCTGGATGGCAGGGCCGCCGCGCCGAGAGATGGCCCCGGCCACGCCGCCGCCGTGCTGAAGGTGGGTGTTGGCAGCATTGACGATGGCATCCACGCTCTCCTCAGTCAGATCGCCGAGAACGAATTCGAGGCGCATGGATGGGGACAAGGATTGGGTGAGGACGACGGTGTTCATGACTTTATTATAATCAGAAGGTCAAAAAATTAGGCCCTAAGGGCTTTGTAACCCTTAGGGCCTAACGAGTGACCGAAGTTATCGCTGCCTGGTTATCAGGCGGCTTTGGCTTTCTCAACCACGGCGGTGAAGGCCTGGGGGTCGCGGATGGCCAGGTTCGATAAAACCTTGCGATTGAGCGTGATCCCAGCGACTTTCATGCCATGCACGAGGCGGCTGTAGGTGAGTCCGTTCAAGCGGGCCGCGGCGTTGATGCGGGCGATCCACAGTTTGCGCAGATCGCGCTTGCGGGCGCGGCGGTCGCGGAACGAATACCACAGGCTCTTGAGCATTGCTTCGTTGGCGCGCTTGAACAAGCGGTGCCGGCTGCCAAAGTAGCCTTGATTCATCTTCAAAACTTTTTTGTGACGCAGGTGGCCTTTGGGGCCTCCTTTTACACGAGCCATACATTACTCCTTTGCGCACCCCTGGGCGCCGGTGTCTCCACCTGTTGCGAACACCCAACGGCCGCACTAAAAAAACGGATGACGATAGCGGGTCTGCCTAGTCCTTGAGGTAAGGGGCCAGACGTTTGACACGCTTGATGATGCCCTCGCCCAGGACGGGAACCATCTCAGCGAACAGGGCCTTGGTGCGCTCTGCAGTGCGGCGGCGCAAGTGGCTCTTGCCGCCTTTCGTGCGTACCAGCGTGCCCGACCCGGTCAGGCGGAACCGTTTGGAGGTTGCCTTGTGGGTCTTCATCTTGAATTTGCCTTCTTTAGCTTTGCGTGGCACAGCGAACTCCTATAAACCACAAAATATGAGCGGTCAACTCGCGCGACCGCTGATTATACAACAGAATTGGCTTTTTGCCGAGTCCTGTTGCGGTCTTTTTTAATCAGACGGAGAGGTTAATTCTCTTCGTCGTTCTCTTCTTCTTTTTCAGCAGACTTCGATTGAGCCTGGGGTTGAGCTTCGCCTTTCCGCTTGCCAGGTTTGGCGGGGGTCAGCAGCATGCTCATCATGCGGCCTTCCAGGGCGGGGGGCTGCTCAATGGTCGCCAGATCCGATAGTTCCTGGGCGATATCGCGCAGATCTTCCAGAGCCAGTTCCGGGTAGGATACCTCGCGACCGCGGAAGCGAACGGTCACCTTGACTTTGTTGCCTTCCAGCAGCCAGCGGCGGGCATCCCGCGTTTTGAAGGAGCGGTGATGCTCGTTGGTCTTGGGGCGCAGACGGATCTCTTTGATTTCGATGTGAGTCTGGGCTTTTTTGGCTTCGCGTTCTTTTTTGGCGCGTTCATAGAGGAATTTGCCAAAATCCATTACCCGGCAAACGGGCGGCGTTGCCCCCGGGGCGACCTCGACCAGATCCAATTCTGCGTCTCGGGCGATGCGCATGGCTTCGTAAGTGGACACCACGCCTACATTTTCGCCCGTGGGGCCGATCAAGCGGACTTCCGGCACCCGGATCATATCATTGACTCGAAATTGTGTCGTACTGATAGTTCTTCTCTCCTAGTATCAAATAGAAACAATGCCCGTCGGATTAAAACGGGATTAATGGCTAGATGATACCATATATCAGCAAGAATCGTCAACTTTTGGCCGATTGAATCGAAAAGCCTTCTCAGGAACTTGCCATGCGTAGGGTGCGCTATGAGTACACTGTCTGTGTATTGTCTTGTGGCGGCGAGGCGGGATGCGACTCATGGGTGTACCCTGTCCGCTTGGCCTCGCCGTTTGCCGACCTATTAGATGGGCAAGCCGGGCAGGTCTTGCGTGAATGCCCAGGCGCCTTGCCTGCTGAAAGTTCGTTTGACCGGAGGGAGTAGCCCGCGTTAAAGACCTGCCCCTACCATAGATGAGCGCCCAGGAGCACCAAATGAAGGCCGTTTGCCGGCGCCAGGTGAAGGGTGTCGGCTTTCGCTGGAGGAAAAGGCGGTTGAATAGGCGTGGAGAGCCGCTCAAGCCGACCTACGGGCTACGGGTGTATGACAATCTGTTTAGGACGCCGGCTCTTGCTGGGAGGCCTTCTTGTTTTGTTCCGACAGTGCCATGCCTAGCAGGATCAAAGCGATGCCCAGTCCAGCCACCAGGGTGACCGGCTCGCGCAGCACCAGCACTGAGGCGCTGATGGTGACGAGCGGCACCAGGTAAATGTACACGCTGGTTTTTACCG
>JAEXTI010000528.1 GCA_023406965.1 Chloroflexota bacterium | reverse complement strand
AGCAAGAAACTTTCTCCGTTGACGACAAAGTTTATTATTATGTTGGCGAAGGGGAAGATACTTACCGCATCCTGCAACTCAACCCTGTGGGGACCGTACTGGTAGGTATTTTCAAAGCTTCGCCTGGGGTGACCCCGGCCGACGGTCTGTTTGAGGCGTATGAAGCCGCGGCTGACAAGAAGTTGACCAGTTTCACCCTGGATGGGGTGGTTTATCGCATTACCAAGAGTGGGAAAGCCGCTCAAATTTCCACAGAGCAGGATGTTGCGCTGGCGTCTCTCAATGTGTACGATCCTTACGACCAGAACAACGAGGAAGTGGTTGACTCCTACAATTTCCGCCTGTCCAGCGCACGCGCGTTGACAGAAGGTAAAGAGACTTTTGAGTTGGACGGTCAGACCTATTCCATTCACATGGAAGAAGGCCAGGCCACGGTTGAAGACAGCACGGGAGCCGAGTACGCTGAAATCTCGTCGATCATTGTGAATCCACTCGACCAGTCTCTCTTCCTCTCCATCGCGTTCAAGTCGGCGGTTCGTGAAGCGATTGATAATGGAATTTCCCGCTTTTCTTTCACCGAAGATGGGCAGGAAGTGGAATACATCATCAATCGGGTCAACACCACTTACAACATTAAGCGTGAAACCCCTACCGAGTTGATCCGAGCCTTTGAAAGCCCCTCTGCGCAGCACTTCCTTGGCCTTGACAGCAACGGCATGGACGTTATGACCCGCTTGATGCACGGCGGTCAGGTCTCCTTGCTGGTTGGTTTTGTGGTCATTTTCATCGAGGTGTTCATCGGCATCATCGTCGGCGGCATTTCGGGTTATTTTGGCGGCGCAGTCGATACGGCCTTAATGCGTTTTGTGGACCTGTTCAACAGTATCCCCTTCTATCCCATGGTGTTGATCTTTGGCTCTGTGATGGATACGCTAGAAGTAAAACCCATGGCCAGAATTTTCCTGTTGATGATTGTGCTGGGTGTCCTGGGTTGGACGGGTGTTGCCCGCGTGGTGCGCGGCCAAATCCTCTCGCTGCGCGAGCAGGATTTCATGGTGGCCACCGAGGCAACGGGCATTCGCACCAGCCGGAGAATTTTCAAGCACCTGGTACCCAATGTCATGCCGATCTTGATTGTGCAGGCGACGGCGGGCCTGGGCGGAATTATCATTGCCGAGGCTACGCTGGGCTTCTTGGGGCTGGGTGTCAAATACCCGCTGGCTTCCTGGGGCAGCATCATCAATGCCGCTTCCGAGGCCCACGTGATGACCAACTACTGGTTCATGTGGATTCCGGCTGGTATGTTGATCCTCTTGACGGTGTTGGGTTTCAACTTTGTTGGTGACGGGCTTCGGGATGCATACGATCCGAAGATGAAGCGATAGGGAATGATCATGGATACAGAAAAACGAACAATCATCGATAGGGTCAATGCCAGGATCAAGCCAAAGGACGTGAATCATATTTCTGCGCGGGAACTGGCGCAAATTTCGCGCGAGAACCGCCGGATTATGGATGCGCTTGAAAAAGAACGCAACCGCAGGAATGTGCCCGAAAGTGAATATCTGACCACCATGAAAGACAAGAACAACGTGGTGGAGTTTGATAACCTGCACAGCTATTTTTTCACCGACATTGGCACGGTGAAAGCCGTTGACGGCGTGTCCTTTGAAATCCCTAAAGGAAAAACGGTTGGCGTGGTGGGTGAATCGGGCTGTGGTAAGTCGGTGACGTCATTGTCACTCATGCAGCTTTTGCAACGGCCGCAAGGTCAAATTGTTGAGGGCGCCATTCGTTTTGACTCGGGTGAGAAGGTTTATGACATTGCCAAAACCCCGATGCAGGTTATGGAGACCATCCGCGGCAGCAAGATTTCTATGATCTTCCAGGAGCCGATGACTAGCCTCAACCCGGTGTTCCGCGTTGGAGACCAAATTGACGAAGTCGTGAAGCTACATATCCCTTACCTGAATGAAGGCCAGGTCAAAGATGTGTCGTTGAAAATGATCGATATGGTGGGCATCGCCAACGGCATCGGGGTTTACAGCATGTACCCCCACCAGCTTTCGGGCGGAATGCGCCAAAGAATTATGATTGCGATGGCGCTGGCTTGTAACCCCAAATTGATCATTGCCGATGAGCCTACCACCGCTCTGGATGTGACCATTCAGGCTCAAATTCTTGATCTTCTGCGAAACTTGAAGAACGAGATTAACTCGAGTATCATGCTCATCACCCATGATCTGGGCGTGATCGCTGAAATGGCTGATTATGTGGTGGTGATGTATGCCGGGCGCATTGTGGAAAAAGGTACGGCGTTGGAGGTGTTCCACAATCCACTCCATCCGTACACCATCGGGTTGATGCGCTCTAAGCCGGCGATCAATCGGGCTGTTGACCGCCTGTATAGTATTCCCGGCACCGTGCCGAATCCCATTAACATGCCCAATTATTGTTATTTCCGGGATCGTTGTGAATTCCGCATGCCGGTATGTGATGGCGAATATCCCAGGGAAGTCTATGTGAGTAGTACTCACATGGTAACTTGCTATCGCAGCATTCCTGAACACTTAGAGGAATAAGACATGGAACAAAGAATCCATGAGGCGAAGAATAATGATGTGGTCCTTGAGATCAAGGACCTGAAGCAATATTTTCCCATCAAGGCTGGTTTGATGCAGCGGGTGGTTGGTTATGTCAAGGCAGTGGATGGTGTCAGTTTTGAAATTCACCGCGGCAAGACGATGGGACTGGTGGGAGAATCGGGTTGCGGAAAAACAACTATTGGGAAAACGATTCTGCGTTTGAACGAAAAAACGAGTGGCGACGTTCTGTTTTTAGGGCAAGACGTATATTCGCTCTCCAAAAAACAGTTGCGCGCGGTTCGCCCGAAGATGCAAATCATTTTCCAGGATCCGTACTCGAGCCTTTCGCCCCGGTTGCCGGTGAGTGAAATCATTGGTGAAGCGGTGAAAGAGCACAACATTGTGCCGTCCAAAGAATTTGATGATCACATTGATTCGGTGATGAAGGCCTGTGGTTTGCAGCCCTATCACAAAGATCGTTACCCGCATGAATTCTCTGGCGGGCAGCGTCAAAGGATCTGCATTGCCAGGGCGCTGGCTCTCAATCCGTCTTTCGTGGTATGCGACGAGCCGGTTTCGGCGTTGGATGTGTCCATCCAGGCGCAGATCATCAACCTGCTGAAGGATTTGCAGAATCAGTTCCAGCTCACTTACCTGTTCATTTCCCATGACCTGTCTGTGGTCGAGCACATCTCTGACCATGTAGGCGTGATGTACCTGGGGAATCTGGTGGAATACGGTTCCAAGGAGCGAATCTTTAAGAACCCGCTGCACCCGTACACCCAGGCGTTATTAAGCGCCGCGCCCGTTCCGGACCCGGCATACAAAATGAATCGTATTATTTTGGAAGGCAGCATTCCCTCTCCGGCCAACCCGCCCTCAGGCTGCAAATTCCACACCCGGTGTAAAGACCGTATGGAAATCTGCAAGACGGTTGTGCCACAGCCCAAAGATGTGGAGCCTGGGCACCGGGTGGTTTGTCACCTGTACAACTAAGGAGAGTGGCTATTATGGCGAAACAGCCGAAACAATATGACGATGATGACGGTCGCGTGATTTGCAACATGGACGTGCCGGGAACGCCCTGGCATGATAAGCGTGTTTCGCGCGAACAAAAAGCAGAGGGGCGGATAAATTATGCCCCCGCCATCACCCGGTCAGAGGCCCGGCGGTATACGTTTCACTCGTTGCTGGCCGGTCTGGTCGTTGCATCGGTGTTTTCGCTCACCTGGGTGTTATTCGTCTTGTTTTGCACGCTGGTCTGGTTCCGTTAAAAGTCTGTAACGGGGCGTAAAGCCCTTAGAAAAACCGTCTAGAAACAACAAATGCGGCCATCAGCGCCGCATTTGTTGTTTCTTCTGTGTTAATATCCCTAGTTCTGCAAGATGGCCCAGATGACCCACAGGCCGATCATGAGCAAGCCCAGCGCTGCACGGGCTACCGCCGACCAGCCGCATCCCGAAGCCATGCCTTTGACCGAATCGAGCGCTTTGCGCCAGTCGCGCAGGCGGAAAAACTCGTAGACAAATAATCCCAGCAAGGCGGCGATGAGCCCGCCAAAGGGAGGGAAGGCCAGGCTGCCTGCCACAGCCAGAACCAGGGCGATGGCGATGGCGATCCAGGAGGCGCCTTGCTGGCGGGCGCTGGCGCCCATGATGAAATTGTCTAGCACGTTGCCGACCAGCATAAACACGGTCATCACGCCAAACAGTACCCCCGAAACCCAGGTAAATCCGGTGACAACGCCGTAGACCAGGGCTGCCATCCAGATGATGGTCAGGCCGGGGAGAATGGGAAAGATCAGGCCGAGAAGGCCCACGAGCATGACACTCAGGACGACAACTTGCAAGGTGAGCAGGCCGATTTCAGCAGGTTCCATGGTTACTCAGGGCGGATCACGTCAATGCCGCCCATCCAGGGGCGCAGCACAGGGGGAACGACGACCGAGCCATCCGGCTGCTGGTAGTTTTCCAGTACAGCGATCATGGTGCGGGGCAGAGCCAATCCCGACCCGTTGAGGGTGTGGAGCAGGCGAGCCTTGCCGCCGTCGGCGGGGCGGTATTTGATGTTGGCGCGCCGCGATTGGAAGTCGGTGACGTTGGAGACCGATGAGACTTCCAGCCATTCGTCGCAGCCTGGAGCCCACACTTCCAGATCGTAGGTGACGCTGGCGCCAAAGCCCAGGTCACCGGTGCACAGCGCCACCACGCGGTAGGTGAGATCCAGACCCTGGCAGATCGATTCGGCATCGGCGAGCATTTTGTTGAGCTCGGTCATCGAGTCTTCGGGGCGGCAGTAGGTGTACATTTCGACTTTGTCGAACTGGTGCCCGCGCTTGATGCCACGCACGTCGCGCCCGGCGCTCATCTTCTCGCGGCGGAAGCAAGGGGTATAGGCCATATAGCGCAGGGGCAAAGCGGCCTCTTCGAGGATATCGCCCATGTGCAACCCGGTGAGGGGTACTTCGGCGGTGGGCACGTTCCAGTAGTCTTCTTCCACGTCGTGGTATAGGTTGTCGCGGAACTTGGGCAACTGTCCCGCGCCAAACAGGACTTCCTGCTTGACCATGAAGGGCAGATACTGCTCGCGGTAGCCCTGGCGGGCATGCGTGTCGAGCATCCAGGCGATGAGGGCGCGCTGCAGACGAGCGCCGGCGCCGCTGAGAACGTAGAAGCGCGTGCCCGACAGTTTGACGCCCTGTTCGAAGTTGAGGATGCCCAGTTTTACGCCCAGGTCCCAATGAGGTTGAGCGGGGAAATCCAGGTTCTTGTATTTTCCTTCCATCACGCGAACAACGGGGTTTTCGTGCTCGTCTTTGCCGATGGGCACAATCTCGAGGGGAATGTTGGGAATGACCGCCAGCTCGGCGTCCAGGGTTTCATCTACCTGGCGACCTTGCTCGTCCAGGGCGCTGATTTCATCTCCAACCGTGCGCATGGCTTCGATCTTGGCCTGGCGTTCGGCAGCGTCCTTGCTCTTGCCAATTTCACGGGAGACGTTATTGCGTTCGGCTTTCAACGTTTCCACACGCCCCAGCAGGTCGCGCCGGTCGGCGTCCAGGGCCAGAACACGGTCAACAACCGCAGGGTCCATCTGGCGGTTTTTTAGAGCCGTTCGGACTACATCAGGATTTTGACGGAAGAGATTGATATCTAACACGGCACACACTCCTTCAGCAAGAAAATAGAAAGCCCCGCTCGTCTGTGCAGGACGAGGGGGCGCTCGTGGTGCCACCTGCATTTGCCGCCCCGTTGGGCGACCTCATTTTGGTGATAACGCTGCCTGGCGGTCCTCTTACGATGGGCTGGAGCCATCCCTACGAGGACAAACCCGCTCCTGGGGGAGCGACCGGGTTGGATTTCACCGCTGCCTGACCTGCCGGCTCGCACCTGCCGCCGGCTCTCTGAAAGGGGCGCGGTTACTTGGCCCCGGGTAAGTTCTCTATAGGGACGATTATAACGGTGAAAAGATTAATGGTCAATCAATTGGCCGGCAGGTTGTGTCGAAAACTTCGATCATATCGTCGCTGCGCAGCGCCAGCCAACGGCTGTCGGCGGACCATTTCGATTCGCGCGGGTAGGTGATTGGAATGGTGAGGATGTACTGTAGGGCTTCATCTGTGAGAAGCACCCACACCCGGTCGACGGCGTCGAAGTAAACCACTTGTTTGCCATCAGGTGACCAGTTGGGCAGCAACATGGAGGGATAGGTGTCTTCATCGAATGACTGGATGCGGCGGGCAGCTTCGAGGCGGTCGGGGCGGGCGCGGCCTAATTCGCCCGACGAGACGATACCGCCGGATGGGCTGAGAACGAGGGATTGATCGCAGTCCGTGCCGCAAGAGGTGAGCGCATAGATGAAGTTGCCCTCCCAGTTGATTATCGCCTTGGATGACCGCCCAGAGTCGGTGACGGCTGCCTCTTCGGGTAGCAAATCGACCGGCCTGCCGCTGGAGGTGGAAACGCTCATGATCGTGTAAGTGTCTGGGGTGCGCCAAGCGACAAAGGCCAGCGCGTTACTCTGGGGTGACCAGGTAACATCTCCCCAGACGGCGATATCGGGGGCCAGGTTGGCGCCAGGAGCAAAATCGGGCGCAGAAGCGACATATAAGCGGCCGGTGTACCAGATCGAGTTAGCGGCCGGTCCGATGAAGGCCAGGGTGGAACCGCTGGGAGCCCAGGCCATTAGATCACCCTGGGGGAGATCGGTGCGCAGGGATTCGAGTTCGGCGACTTTGCAGGCGCGCACGGAGACGACCGGGAAGGCGGGCGCGACGGATGTGGGCAGCGGCGTGGGGGTGGGGCCGTCGTCGACCACGGGGGTTTCAAAGAATGTGCGTATCCCTGGAACCGTGCGTAACTGCCCGCAGCCGGTGAGGAGCAACAGAGAGAGGAGGAAGACCACGATTGGGAGAATGAAACGGGAAATTTTACTCATAGGATCCAGTCTCGATTTTACCATCTATAATTAGTTCATGACTTCGTTTGTGGATGGGCTGCATGTGCGAACCACACCAGGCGCGAAGGTGGAGCAAGACCCACCCGGCTGGGCGCGGCTGACCATTCCACCCGGTCCGGCGGGTAGTTACCGTTGGGCACAGTTGGATGATTACCTGCACCGCCCCCGGCGAGAATTCATCTGGACAGCGCCGTTTGAATTGCGATTGCGGGCGCGGGTTTCGGCGCCCAATCTGCCCGGCACGTGGGGCTTTGGTTTGTGGAACGATCCCTTTAATGCCAGTATAGGCATTGGCGGCACGGCCCGGCGGCTTCCGGCACTGCCCAACACGGCCTGGTTTTTCTATGCTTCGCCACCCAACCACCTGGCCTTTCGAGATACCCACCCAGCCCAGGGGCTGCTGGCAGCAACCTTCCGCTCACCGTTGTGGCCGGCCTGGTTGATGGCGCCGGGGGCGTTGGCGCTTCCGCTGGCTGTTTGGCCGCCAACGGCCCGGCTGTTACGCCGGGCCGCGGGAAGGTTGATTCAAGAGGATGCCGCGCTGGTGGATGGAGACCCGACCCTGTGGCATTCCTATGGGTTGTGCTGGGAGAGCGACCGGGTGCGCTTCGCTGTGGATGGCATGGAGGTGTTCGAGACTCCCATCAGCCCGCAGGGCAGGCTGGGCCTGGTCATCTGGATCGATAACCAATATGCGGCTTTCCCTCCAGACGGGCGGCTGCGCTTTGGCACGCTGGCGTGCGTAGAGGAAGCCTGGTTAGAATGCCAGTTTGACGATCACATCCAGGATTAAGCCTAGCAGGAAAAGCATGCCGTAAGCCCGGTTGTGGACGAAAGCGGAGGCCACAAACCACATCGGCCAGATATCTTTGTGGCTGGCGGGCGGCTCGGTGGGGCGGGGCGCGCCGAACAACTTCCACGGGTGGCGGGCATACCAAAGCGCGCCTAATACGACCAGCATGAGCGGGCTGAAATAACCGCTGATGACCAGCCCGATGACCAGCAGGTACATCAGAGCGATCATGACGCGCACGCTAAAACGGGCAGCTTTATCGCCGATGATGACCGGCAAGGTGCGGATGCCTTTGGCTTTGTCGGCGTCGAGTTTGTCTATGTGCTTGCCGTAAATGACAGTGGTGGTGCCCAAAGCGTAGGGCAAACCTGCCAGGACGACATTCCAGTCCCACTGCCCGGTGATGACGAAATAGCCGCCGCCAATCATCAACGGGCCCCAGACGATGATCACAGCGATTTCGCCCAGGCCAATGTATTTGAGCGGCCAGGTGTAAAACAGCACGAACACTGCGCCGGCCAGGAGCAGGTAAAGGGCAGGCAGGCCGCGGCTGAGCACGAGCGGCAGCCCGGCAGCCAGGGCGATCAAGCCGGTTACCCCAGCATAAACAAGCATCTCGCGCTTGGTCATCAGCCCTTGCTGGATGGCGTGCGGCCCGTACTGGGCGCGGAAGTAGTTGTCTTGATCCACGCCGCGCTCATAATCGGTCAGATCGTTGAGCAGGTTGTTGGTGGCATGGGCGAAGACCAATCCCAGGACAAGCAGCAGCCAGGACCCCAGGTTGAACTGGCCGGCACGCGCCGCCAGCAACCCGGCAATGGCCGCGGAGATGAAGGTCATGATCAAGACGGCAGCGCGGGTCGAGATCAACCAGCGCGAGATGATATCCAGTTTCAGCCATTCTTCTTTGCTGATTCTGGGGATAATTCTTAAGGCTTTGGCCCACATAGCGACATTCATGTAAAAAACTCCCATTCGCAATTTGGTTTGCGGGAGAATTTTAGCATAATCGGATAGTAATTGTCAAAATATCCCGAAAGGGTTCAGGGGCACGGCATGTTCGCAAAAACCTCAAAATACGCTTTCCTTCCGAATTTCCGAAAGGGTTTTAGGGGGGCTTCGCGGTCTTCTCGCTAAATATCACTAACCTGGCGAGAGAACCATTTAGTCTTGACGGGGAGAGGGCAGAAGGATGCCACCGGGGTTGGGGGCAGCTTCGCCAGCCTGGGCGGCCTGCCAGGCGCAGAATGCCGCCAGCCAGGCTTCTAACTCGCCCTGGGGCAGCACGTAGTTCATGGGGAGTTGGCTGCGCAAAATCTTGAAGCGGGTAACCTCTTCAAAGAAAAGCATTCCATTGGGAACATCCAGCTTGAGATCTTCGAGGACAAACTGCCGCTGGATGCGGCCTTCGAGCGTGTCGGGGGGCAGAGGCTCGTGCCCGAGCAAGGCAGTGAAGCCTGCTTCGGATTGAGTCTCGAGCCATTGGCGCGGGGCAGTTTCGTCGGGGAAGGGTCGGTAGCCCATGCCGGACAACTGGCTGACCAGGCTGAAGCAGTGGCGCAGCGCTGCCGGCGAACCGGTGGGAGGCGCAGGATGGGTTTCGCCGCTCAAATCCAGGGGGAGTTGCGTGTGTGCGGTGAGCACCGCGGCGGCGGCTTTATTTCGTGCAGGAGCGCTGATGGCCAGGATGGCTGCGCTTTGCCCAGCAGCAAAGGAGAGCACATCTACCACGCTGCCGTCGCCGACCGCCAGCAAGCGGCAATCGCTGTCGAGGGCCGCGTAGGTGAGGTTCATTCGGTTGACGGCAGCGGAAACACCTACGAAGGTCGAAAAGGACATCATGCCTTGAGTGTAGCGCAAAATGGCAGGACACGCAACAAATCCAGGGCTGCGAGGATGTGATTTTACGCAAATTGATCGAAATACTTGGATATTGACACTTTCTTTATATTTACATAATTGACAAAGAATGGTATGATAAACGCGTGACCCAGATGTTGCAGAGAGCTGTTGGGGGCCTGAGTTTTAACAAGTCGGTAGGCTATGGGCGAGCCCTAAGACCCGGTGTGATTCCCACGCGATGTATGTCAATAAAAATGACTGTCGGCATGGTGTTCAACACGGAACTCGGATGCCGGATACATGCCTTAATCTGTACGATGGGGTAGATTTGAATTCGGTTTTTTTGTTTGGAAAGGATCTGTCTGTATGAACATCTATGTTGGGAATCTGCCGTTCACTACCGGTGAAGAAGAGCTTCGCGAGACTTTCGGAGCTTACGGCGACGTTGAGTCTGTGTCTGTGATCAAGGATCAATTCACTGGTCAGTCACGCGGGTTCGGTTTCGTAGTCATGCCCAATGACGCGGAAGGTAATGCTGCTATCAATGCTTTGAACGGGAAAGAACTCAAAGGTCGCCCGCTGAAGGTCAACGAAGCTCGCCCTCGCGAAAGCGGTGGTGGTGGTGAGCGCCGTGGTCCTGGTGGCATGGGCGGCGGCCAGGGCGGTTTCCGCCGTGGCCCTGGTGGCGGTGGTGGTGATCGCCGCGGTGGTTCCGGTGGCGATCGTCGCAACAACTGGTAAACACCCCTCTTGTCTAAAAAAAACAACCCTCTCGCCCAGAGGGTTGTTTTTTTGTAATTCTTCGGCCAGAAGAGGAAAAGGTCCGAATTTGAGGTATTTGTGAGGGCGAAGCCCTCCACAAATACCTCAAATTCTTCAGGCGTGCTGCGCTCAGTGGATAGTGCCTGAGCGTTTTGTCTTCGGAAAAGTTCCTTAGGATTTTGAAATCCTAAGGAACTGAACGTGAGACGGCTTTAAAGGCTCAAAAACCGATTTCGATTGCCTCCCAACCAGAGTTGGCGTGCCCACCGGCGTAGCTGTCATTAAGGATGGTGCGATCGTTGATTTCAACGTAGACTACATAACAGCAAGGCACAATCCGAGGATCGCTCCACGGGTCCCAAAGGAATTCGGTCGGCACAGGATAACCCTGGTCAGCCAGGTTGCCGTTGTATGTTTTCGACAGCGGTGTGCTGGTGATATCGACCACCGGCACGGAAAGGCCGGAGTTGCCGCGAGCGGTGACCGCCACACCTGCGTAATGTGGATCGTAGGCATGAATGGTGACCACGATCAGCCCATCGCCTTTCTTGACCTGGCCGCACTTGAGCGGAGAGCGCGATCCGTCTTTCTTTTGCAACTGCAAAGAGATGGTCGGTCTGGGCAGTGGGAACGGGCCGCTGTTATCCAGCTTGACAACCTGGGGCGAACTGAGGCGGGTGGTTGAGCCATCGCGCACGCGCAGGCGCAGATAATAGACCCCGTCGGGAAGTCCGCTAGTCGGCCAGTAGAGCAGGGTTTTTTCACCGCCGGCGCCGGGGCCGCCATCTGAATCAGGAATGTCGCTGAGCTTGAACCATCCAGGATCAGCGCCAGTGCTCGGGTACCGGGTGACCGTCAGGTTGAATGGGAAGAAGGGGATGTAGTTGTAGCCGACCACCGAGGATACCACGACCGGTGAATATGAGCCGGCGGGGCCAGTGGAGGAAACTTCCACAAGATATTCTGTGGCGGTGGGAAAATTCAACACGCCCATCAACCAGACGGAACCGCCGAAGGGATGATCACCGTAGCCCGCCGGTGGGTTCGGCGCCCCCACGTGAAAAGGGGGGATGCTGGGTCCGTTACCCAGGCCGGATGGGCTGATCTGCGAGATGGGAATCGAGCCAACCCGCGTGATGAGCGGCTTGGGCGGGCACAGATCGCGGCACACCATCTTGCAGCGCAGATCGCACAGGAAGTGGCACAACTGGTGACAGTAGCGCTCATATTTGTTCTGCTTAATCCACTCGCGCCAGGCGCCGACATCTTCTTTGGCAAAGATCTGTATCAGGCGTCGAAGTGTTTTCTCGTCCTCCACCAGCCGCCCCAGCATCCGGGCAAACTCGATCATTTCCTGAACATTGGCCGGTTCGGGGTGGTGATCAGGGCAAAAACGTTCGCACAGGGACACGCAATGCTTTTTGCACAGGAAATAACACACTCTTTCGCAGCGATCCCCCAGCCCCAGGCGGTCCAATACTGCCTGGAAACGCCCGGCATCGTTCGCGGTGAAAGCTGCGTAGGCCTCTTTGAATGCGTCGGGTTTTTCTGCCAGCGCCAGGGCTGCCGCAGACACCTCGCGTAGTTCGACTACCGGGTCGAATTCCTCTTCCGGCAGCGGAACCGTTTCCTTTTTTTCATCTTCGATGGGGTCTTTCTTCGATCTTGCGCCCGATTTAGATGCGTCAACCATTGTTACCTCCAACTACGGAACTGAACTGACTTGTTTACCGAAGACCGGGCAAACCAGATTTCGGCGTAAAGGTATCAATGGGTTTGCGTATACATCATAGCACGAATTTTGATAATGTGTATTAAATATATCAACATTATCGCGTTTGCTCAACCAGAGGCGGAAGAGGTCCGAATCTGAGGTGTTAGTGGGTGGGTGGTTCCCACGAGCACCACATAATGGGGGACTTTAATCG
>JAEXTI010000501.1 GCA_023406965.1 Chloroflexota bacterium | reverse complement strand
AGTGGAGAGTTTGCAAAACGTGACCGTTACCCTCCAGAATGAGCTGGATTGGGCAAAAAAGACGGGCAAATAATCGGTTAGAGAACCCATAGTACTCGAATATTTTTCTTCAGGAGGATTTTTGACCATGAGATACACCCCCGTGCGCAAGAAGCGCAACCTTTCCGAGCCTCGCCAGGCCTGGCTCGATTATCTGGAAGAACACCCCAACTGCCAGCAAGCATTAAGCTGCTTTCAGGCGCGCGGGCTGGCGACCCAGGATCAGATAGAAAAGTTAACACCGCTGACCGAGAAGCAGGCCCGGCAAGCTCTGCACGAGATGCGGCACGCCGCTGCCGGTTTGCCGGCATTGTTGGAAACCAGGCAAGCGAGCTTGCAAGGTCAGCGAGGCCGGCCCCAGCAACTGCACCTGCTAACTGTAGACGGGCATGCAGTTTGCAGAGCGCTAAACGGCGAAGCGCACCGCCCCACCACTCAGCTTGCAGATCCCGTCGAATTAGCGCATGCGTTCATCGAGATGGAAATCTTCACATTGGCGTCCATCTCAAAATTGGGCTGTGAGATTGAACGGGTCTTGCCATACCAGGAAAGGGCAAACATCCGGGCGGACGTTGTGGTCGATCTGCCATCTGAAAAACGCGCGATCTTCGAGGTTGAGCAAGTGGCGCGCATCAATGACGGTGTCCGGATTGCCGACAAGCTTGAACGCATGCGGGCATTCTTCCTCTCGGATGCCGCGAATGGAATTGATCGAAACATCCGTGTGCTTTTCAACCTGCCGGCCAACGATTCGCGGTCACTAGAGGTCTGGCAGAGCGTGCAAGCCAGCCTGATCGAACAATTGGGCCCCTTACCCTTTCAATTGCACTGGCAACCGGTGCTCGACTTTCTGAAAGGACCGGCCTGGGAGACATTGGAGGGGTTTGCGTCGCTTGCCCCGGCTGTGCCGGCTGACAAGAAAGGAGGCGCGTCGCTTGAAGGTGACATGATGGTTCCTACAGGCCAGGGCGCTCAGATCAGCGCGGATCTGATTGAAAAGGCCCTGCTCCCCGCGTTTGTCAAGGAAACGCCGGCCAATCTGAACGCCAATAACCTTGTGTTTGGCGCTCTGGCGAAGAGCTTACAAGGGTGGTTTACCGACCAGGCTAATGCGCAAGCAGGGAGGGGTTCTTTTTTCCTGCTCATGCGCAGCATCTACGAGGCATCCCATTATTCAGATGGGCCCGTGATGGAATCCGCTGCCTTACCAGTGCTGTCCCTGGTACTGCTTCACCGTTATCTGCACATGCACCAAAATGAGCGCTTGCTGGAGATCGTGCAGAGTTCGCTGGGCGAAGTTCAGAGAAGCCAGGCCAAGGGCATCAATCTGTTTCGGGACGCCTTTACCCGGATGGCCTGGGAGTTCTTGCGCTATCACGGTTTTGGCAGGGGCGGCCCGTTGAGCGTGCTTGTGGTGGTCCCAGGCTTCGATTCTGAGCGCTCCGAGATATTTCTAGATGTCTCCATTCGAAGCCAAGAGCTGGTTATCGATGAAAACGGGGTGTACATCGACGGAGATATTGCTAAGGCGGAAACCGCTTTGGCCTGGGTGATCGAAGCGCTATGGACATATTCCACCGAGCTGGAAATTAATGGCCGGCCCGGCAAGGGAAAGAACGCCGGCAAATAGCAACCGGTTTACCAAAAGGAGGCTGTAATGGGAAATCAATTGACGTACGACGGTTTGAAAGACTTTACCGACTACTTGAAAAACCAGGACCGCTCGGATTTGACCATCAAAGGTTACCGGGCCGACATGGCGTGCTTTGCGCGCTGGTTTCAGCAAACGAACGGGGAAGCGTTGACCCCGCAAGCTGTAACCCCAACCGATTTGCGGGAGTACCGCCAGTATCTCGTTACGATCGGACGGCGAAAGGCCAACACCGTCAACCACCACCTGGCTGCGATCTCGGCTTACCTGGCCTGGGCGCAATCGACCGGAACCATTGATCATAACCCCGCCGAAGCAATCCGAAACCTGCCTCAAACGCCCAGCGGGCCGCGCTACCTGAACAAGAAGGATCAGTATGCCCTCCAACGAGCCATTGAACGGGACATGCAATTTTCGCGCATGCGCTACCCCAAGCGTTGGGTGGCCCGCCAGCGCGACGCCTCTCTGGTGCTCTTTCTACTGCATACCGGTTTGCGTTTGCAGGAAGCTTTGGACCAACAGATGGACGATTTGCAGTTGAGCGAACGGAAAGGGCTGCTGCTGGTGAGACAAGGCAAGGGCAGCAAGCAAAGAAGTATTCCCTTGAATGCGGAAGCGCGCAAAGCGATGAGCGACTGGCTGTCCATTCGTCCCAACAAGGACACCCGTTACGTCTGGACAGCGGTGGAAAGTGAACCTGTCGATGCCTTGAGCAGCCGGTCGGTTCAGCGATCGATCCGGCGCATTGGGCTGGATGCCGGCCTCGAAGGCCTGACGCCCCATGTTCTGCGGCACACCTTTGCCAAGAACCTGGTGGACAGCGGCGTGGGCCTGGAAAAGGTTGCCGCGTTGCTGGGGCACGCCAGTCTGAACACCACCCGTATCTACGTCACGCCCAACCTGCAAGATTTGGAAAAAGCGGTTGAGAGCGTCTCTAACCAAAACACATAACCTATTTCTTATGGAGGTCTTATGCCCGTAGACACAATTGCCGCCGGGTCGCAGCCGGCGGCAACTATCCAAGACGCTGAAATGACGTCCCCTATGTGTATCGATTATAGCATAAATGGCAACCCCCTGAGCGGGCCCTATGTGGTTTCCCGCTTGCTGGCCAATTTGCCGGTTTCAGAGGGCCAAATCCAGTCAACGAGTCTCCCCTGGCATACGATCGCGTTATCGCTGTTGGCAGCTCCCGCGCAGGATCGGGGACAAGTTTTTGAAAGGGCATTGAAAGACGATCCGCAAGGCAATTCGGTCCGCCAGGCGGTTTTCGCAATGGACCCTACCGCGCCATTGCAGGAAGCAAAGCCTGCCCTCGCCCCATCCCTGGATTTTCCCGAACTGCCCAAATCGGCCAGACCGCCCGCCGATTGGCAAACAGAAAAGGCGGGGATCTGGCTCAAAAGCTACATGGCCTTTGCGCTCGGCGCAGCGCCAATGTCGGACGCCGCTTTTCACTTGAGCGCGGGCTTGTTTCTGCTCTCAACAGCCATTGCCCGGCGCGTCTATATCCAGGCCGGCGTGCAACGGATTTACCCGAATCTGTACCAGTTCATTGTGGCGAAATCGACCTTGCACCACAAAACGACCGCACTGGCGGTGGCCGAGACGTTGATGAAAGAATCGGGTCTGGATTTGCTGCTCCTGGCCAGCCGCCACACCCCTGAATCGCTGGTCTCGGAGATGGGCACGGCTCGCCCAACCACTTTTGAGTCCTGGAACACCCAGGAAAAACAACGCTGGCTGTCAGAAAGAGCTTTTTCGGCGCAGCGCGGTTGGATGCTGGATGAGGCCAGCCACCTTCTCGACTCGTTCAATCGCGATTACTCAGCCGGTTTGCTGCCGCTTGTGCTGGCGCTTTACGATTGCCCGGAGCGGGAGGTTTCGCAAACCATTGGCCGCGGCCGGCAAACGGTTCAATACGCTTACCTGTCCATTCTCGGGGCCACCACCCCAGGCGCCATCAGCGAGCACGTGCTGCGCAGCGCGCATTGGAACAACGGCCTGTGGGCGCGTTTTGCTCTGGTCACCCCGCAGAAGACCATCCCCGATTGGCACTTCTTTCCGGATAAGGTTGAAACACCGCAAGCATTGGCGGGCCATTTGCGCAAGCTGGCCTTCAAGACGCTGCCCAAAACGAAGGTGGAAGAGCTGGCCGGCGAGGTGCGGGTGGCCATGCCCGAGGCAATCTCGGCGCTCATTTCTCCAGAGGTATTCCAGGCCTGGGAGCGGTACGCCAAAGCCATCGGGTACGACTTGCTACTGGAGGGTGTGGTCGATCAACGATTATGGCCCTCCTACGGGCGCTTGTACGTTTCGGCGATGAAAGTGGCCATGCTGCTGGCAACCAGCGATTGGGCGCTGCACCCCAACGCGGATGCCGTGCCCGTCATTCGCCTTGCGCATTGGTGGCAGGCGCAGGCGATTGCCGAGACCTGGCGCGAAAGCGCTCACCGCCTGCTCAATGAGTTTGGAAACAATGAGGAGCGCGATCAGGAGGAGCAAATCCTGCGGGTGCTGCGCCGGGCCGAAAAGAAGGGCTTGACCCCTCGCGAGGTGGGCCAAATGGCGCACATGAAACGGAATATGGCTGAAATGATCTTGATCAACCTGGAGCAGGACGGCATTGTGGAACGCGTCCAAACCCCCGAGCAGCGCGCCATCCGTTTCCGAATGAGCCTCCAAGCGTAGCAACGAATTTACGCTTTGCTACGGTTGCTACGCTACGGTAGGGTCGTTGTGTGAATTTGTGGCGTGAAGTGTAGCGTAGCAGGTGTAGCACAGCCCTTTCAAACTGCTACGGTTCAAGAAGGAGCAAGAATGGCAATCGCTGAGAGTTTGATCGAATTGATCGAGGCTGATTTGGGCGCGCCCAGGCGTAAGCATGGCAAATGGCTTTTCTGGAACTGCCCGTTTCACCTCGATAAAAATCCCTCGTTGGGCGTGGATACAGCAGACCCGCATTGGTTTTGCTTTGGCTGCAAGCGGGGCGGGCGGGAAAAGGAATGGCGCACGCAGTACCGCAAGGAGACCTCGCCGGCGCGGTTTCGCGTTTCTCCCTTGCGCCGGCCTGTGCCTGCCCCGCCCGACAACAACCACCCGCCCTCCGAAATCTGGCAAATCCGGGCGCAAACCTGGATTGCCACATGGAAGGATGTTCTGTGGACCCCCCAAGGGAAGCCTGGCCGCTGGTATCTTTACGGGCGGGGGTTGAATGGCGAGGTGATCAAGAGCTTTGCGCTTGGCTACAACCCGCATGACCGCTTTGAAAAACTGGACGATTGGGGCCTGGAACCGCGCTCGCCGGAAGAGAAGTGCGTTTTTCTGCCCGCCGGTGTGTGCATTCCCTGGATCGTGGATGGGCAGGTGTGGAAGCTCAATTTCCGGCGCTTTGACAGGCTGCCCAAGTACCTCCAGGTGAAAGGCAGCCGCCCGGGGCTGTTTGGGGCCAACCGGCTGCGCGACCATGCCGTGGCGATGATGGTGGAAGGGGAGTTCGATGCGCTGCTGCTGGAGCAAGAGGCGGGCGACCTGGTGGGGGTTTGCACCCTGGGGAGCGCCAGCAGCCGGGCGGTTGACGGGCGCTGGCTGTCCTATCTGATGCACTGCCACAAGATCATCCTGGTGGGAGATGGCGACGCCGCCGGGCTGAATTGGGTGCACTCGATGGGTGGGATCAGCCGCCGGTTTTGCTGCGCCAGCGTGCCAGTAGGCAAGGATATTACCGAATTTTGGCTGAAAGGCGGGGATTTGCGCCAATGGGTGCAGGCCCTGCTGGAACAGATCCAGGTGATCGGCGTGCTCGTGCCCGGCGAGCCGCAAGCGCTTCTGGGGTAAAATAAGGACAATCCCATCCCTCTATAGGTGCTTTTACAAATGGCAACCAACACGCATCTCGATCTTCCCGCGCTAGAACAATGGCTGTGGGACGCCGCCTGCCAGATTCACGGGCCGGTGGACGCGCCCAAGTACAAAGATTACATCCTGCCGCTGATCTTCCTCAAGCGCCTCTCCGATGTGTTTGACGATGAGATCAACCGCCTGGGCGAGGATTACGGCGACGCGAGCATTGCTTCGGCGCTGGTGGAGGCCGACCACGGCCTGGTGCGCTTTTATGTCCCGGAGAAAGCTCGCTGGAGCGCGATTGAGAAAGAGTCGACCAAGTTGGGCCAGACCCTGACGGATGCCATGCGGGCCATCTCACGCGAAAACCCGCGCCTGTCGGGGGTCATCGATGTGACCGATTTCAACGCTACCACCGCTGGAATGCGCATCATCGACGACCAGCACCTGTATGCGCTGGTGCAGGTGCTGCGGCGGCATCGCCTGGGCTTGAAGGACGTGGAGCCGGATATTTTGGGGCGGGCGTACGAGTACCTGCTGCGTAAGTTTGCCGAGGGCCAGGGCCAGAGCGCCGGCGAGTTTTATACCCCGCGCATGGTGGGCGTGATGATGGCGCGCATCCTCGACCCGCAGCCCGGACTGTCCAGCTATGACCCCACTTGCGGGTCGTTTGGCTTGCAGATCAAGCTGCACATGCGCCTGCTGGAGACGCACGGCGAGGCAGTCAACAGCCACCGCCGCCTGCCGCCCCAGGTGGCCCCCCTGCGCCTGTTCGGGCAGGAGATCAACGGCACCACCTTCGCGATGGCGCGCATGAACGCCTTCATCCACGACCTGGAGGCCAGCATTGCCCCCGACGACACCATGCGCCGCCCGGCGTTCACCACTCCCGCCGGCGGCCTGCAGACCTTTGACCTGATCACCGCCAACCCGATGTGGAACCAGAAGTTCGGCACCGACGTGTACGAAAACGACCCCTACGCGCGCTTTGGCATGGGCGTTCCGCCCTCCTCCAGCGCCGATTGGGGCTGGATGCAGCACATGGCGGCTTCGCTGGCCCCCAACGGGCGCATGGCGGTGGTACTGGATACAGGCGCGGTCTCGCGGGGCAGCGGCAACCAGGGCTCAAACAAGGAGCGCGACATCCGCCAAAAGTTTGTGGAAAAGGATTGGATCGAAGCGGTCATTTTGCTGCCCGAGAACCTGTTTTATAACACCACCGCCCCGGGGGTGGTGCTGGTGGTCAACAAGGCCAAGAAACACCCCGGCGAGATTTTGCTGGTGAACGCGAGCAAGCTGTTCTTCAAAGGCCGGCCCAAAAACGAGATGACCGAGGATCACGTCGCGCGGGTGGTGGAAGCCTATGAGGGCTGGCAGGCCGCAGAAGGGCTGGCGGCGGTGATTTCGACGGAAGAGGTCGCGCGCAACGACTACAACCTCAGCCCCGGAAGGTATATAGAGCAAACGGGTCAAATAAATGAAATCTCATTAGAGGAAGCAGTCGTTCTCTTGAGAGAAGCTGAGGAAGAGAGAGAACAAACCGACGCTGCGTTACAAAGTATCTTACGGGAATTAGGTTTGTGATATGAAAAGACAGTCGGTCAAATACCAGACACAATGGGCATCCCAGTTTTATGCTTCTGCTGAGTTGACCCGCCGCGGCTATCTTGTGTCGCTTACCTTCGGAAATGCCCCAGTAGTTGATTTGTTGGTTACCAGTCCGTGTGGACGACATTTCATGGTGGATATAAAGGGGCAATCTACGCCAAATTTTTGGTTGATCCAACCACGTGAACAAGATAACGATTTGTTCTACATTTTTGTCCTTTTGCCAAAGCCAATCGTTGAATCCCCGGCTTATTTCATTATGAGCTGCGCAGAAATGCTTATGGAACGAAATGCTTACCGTGATCACATTATGAGTAATAGTGGGCAGTATCGGGACGAATTAGGTGGATTCAACTTTTCAGCAGTTAAGAAATACCAAAATCATTGGGATACATTACCCAAATAAAAGTAGAAATTGGCCATATTACTATGATCTCTTCATTCGACTCTTTGCCAAAAGACTGGGAAATTGTATTGGGGAAGGATATCTTTTCCCAATCTAATGTTCGCGTAAAAGATAGCACCCGTTTTGATTCAATACCAGTCTTATCAATGACCCGATACAATGGTTTGATTCTGCAAAGTAAAAAATTTGATAAGCAGGTCGCAAGCCGCGACCTTAGTAATTACAAGGTGGTCACAAAGGGACAGCTGGTATATGGTTTTCCAATAGATGAGGGCGTTATAGCAGTGCAGCACCGTTACCCTTTGGGGGCTGTAAGCCCTGCGTACCATGTATGGGACATTATTCGAGACGTAGATTTGACCTATTTGGATTTAGCTCTCAAAACCCCTTTCATGATTGAAAATTATAGTAAGTTTGCCTCTAATGTAGTTCATCGCAGGAGGAATTTATCCCCAAGTGATTTCTTGAAAGTAAAAATCCCCCTTCCTCCCCTGGCCGAACAGCGCGCCATTGCCCGCGTCTTGACCACCGTGCGGCAGGCCATCGAGGCCACCGAGCGGGTCATCGAGGCGACCAGGCAGCTCAAAAAGGCCATGATGAAGCATCTCTTCACCTACGGCCCGGTTCCGGTCCACGCGGTGGACGCTGTGCAGCTCAAGGAGACGGAGATTGGGTGGGTGCCGGAGGGGTGGGAGATATTAACTGTAGGGGAAGTGTGCGAAATAAAAGGTGGTAAAAGATTGCCGAAAGGTCACTCCTTTTCAGAAACTCAAT
>JAEXTI010000458.1 GCA_023406965.1 Chloroflexota bacterium | reverse complement strand
ACCACCACTTTCACCTTCAAAACCTTCTCTTTTTCCCCACGATCGATTGCCAGAATCTGGTGCGGGCGCAACCGGTCAATTCGTCCTTCGAAGGCATAATACAATTCATAGACCTTTTTCGGGTCTTCGGCTTCATCTGTTTTGTCGCATCGCAGTGTTCCCCACTGCAGTGCTTTCTCGCGCGTCTGGCTGCGTACCGTGGCGTGATCACTGATCATCTCTGCCACAATATCACGCGCCCCGGCGTAAGCGTCTTCCACCGTGGGTACAGTCTCCGATAAGAACGGCTTTGCTAACATCTCTAGCGATTCGTTCGTCCGCCGTTGAGCAACGATATAATCCGCCAGGGTCTCCAGTCCGCGCTCTTTAGCAATCATCGCCCGGGTTCGTCGCTTCGGCTTATAAGGCTGGTACAGGTCTTCAAGCTGGGTCAACGTTTCGGCGCCATCGATTTGCGCTTTCAACTCATCCGTGAGCTTCCCTTGAGCCTCGATGCTCGCCAGGATCGTTGTGCGCCGTTCGTCCATGGCGCGCTTTTTTTCCAACAATTCCGCCACTTGCCGGAGTTGTTCCTCATCCAACACCCCGGTAGCTTCTTTCCGGTACCGGGAAATAAACGGGATCGTGTTTCCGGCATCCAGCAGATCAATCGCTGCTTGTGCCTGTTCGGGCCGGATGTTGATTTCTTTTGCGATGGATATTGCGTAGGTCATTTTTTCTCCAAGTCAGGAACTTAACGGATGAATTCTATCACTATTCAGCCTCGATAGGAATTCGAACCGCTTTGACTCTTCGAGAACTGGTGTGACGCCTTCCATCGCAACTCCCAGGGAGGCAAAATACACGCACCAAATCGTGGTACAATTTTTGTGTACAGGATAAACCGTGTTCTTGCCCCTGTAGCTCAATGGACAGAGCACCTGCCTTCTAAGCAGTTGGCTGTGAGTTCGAATCTCACCAGGGGCGCCTTACTGATGAACAGGAGGCTATTTTATGGAACGAGCAGGATTGATCCAATTCGTGGGAAAAGACGCCCCCATTCATCGAGCCGTCTTTGTGATCAACCGCGACGACAAGGTGGTTTATACCGCTTACATGCCGGCTTTGGGAATTGAACCGGATTACGAAGCTGTTTTAGCTGCCGCTCGGACAGCGCTGTAGAATTGAGGAGAGATCGCGATGATTAACGTCATCTTTCGCCCCAATCAATACTCTTCCTTACGGTCAGTAGATAGCCCAGATTACATGGTGGTAAATTGGCGCGTAACCGTCCGCCCGCAATATTGGCGCCCGCCGACAGATCTATTTGAACTTGAGGATCGTTACCAGGTGCGAGTTGAGATAGCGGGTATGCGGGAAGAAGATTTCGAAATAACCCTCGATGAAACCATTCTCACCATCCGCGGAACCCGCCAAGACACCCCAGAGCGACGTGCTTATCACCAGCTTGAAATCAATTATGGGGAATTTGTCACAGCTGTTGAGATACCAGGCCTGTACACAGCCGCTGAAGTAGTAGCAGAATACGTCAACGGCTTTTTATGGATCACCCTCCCCAAACCCCAGCCCAAGACCATTAAAATCGATGAGTAAAACCACCCTATGACAGCATCCCGCTGGAACTCCGACCCCTCCGAGCTCATGAAATGGATTGAAAACGAAGAATCAAATATTAATCAATATTTTTCTGATTCAATCTTACAATTTTTATCCGACCAGCTATCGGCTGAAGGCGAAGATTCGCTTGAAGAAGAAACCGAGGCTTCAGAACCACCTTCGCCAGACGCCCCCATCCCTCAGATTATTCCCATCCTGCCGCTGCGCGGGCTGGTAGCTTACCCCCAGACTGCTGTTCCATTGACCATTGGACAACCACGCTCCATTCGCCTCGTAGACGATGTTGTCGGTGGCGAAAAAATCATTGGCCTGGTCACAGCACTAAACCCCGAGATGGAAAATCCCGGCCCAGAAGACCTGTACCGGGTCGGCACCATCGCCATGGTTCACCGGATGTTCCGCGCCCCCGATGGCACGATCCGTTTGCTCGTCCAGGGAATGACTCGCTTCCGCTTGGGCAACTTTGTTGAAACCGAGCCCTACCTCAAAGCCGAAATCACCCCTTCGCCCGAAATTCAAGACACTGGTCTGGAAGTCGAGGCGCTTGCCCGCAATGCACGCGAGCAGTTCACCCACATCGCGGAAATGATTCCCTCTTTTCCTCGCGAGCTGGTATCCTCCATCTCAGAGATGCAGGATCCACTGCAAACCGTCTATACAATCGCCAACTTCCAGCGCATTTCCCTGGAAGACGCTCAAAACATCCTGGAAATCGACTCGGTCGCCGGAAAACTCCACAAATTAGTCAGCATCCTCACCCGCGAATCGGAAGTGCTCGAGCTCGGCCAAAAGATTCAGAATGAAGCCCGCTCTGAAATCGAGAAAATGCAGCGCGAGTACTTCTTACGCGAGCAGCTCAAAGCTATTCACCGCGAGTTGGGAGAGAGCGATGAGCAAGCTGCGGACGTTGAAGAATTCCGGAAAAAAATCGAGGCCGCCGGGATGCCCGACGAAGCCCTCAAGCAGGCTCAACGCGAGGTTGATCGTCTTTCGCGCCTGCCAACCGCCGCCGCTGAATACGGCGTAATCCGCACCTACCTCGATTGGATGACCTCCATCCCCTGGACCAAAGCTACCCAGGACAACCTCGACATCGCCCATGCGCGTTCGGTGCTCAATGAAGACCATTTCGGTCTAGAGGATGTCAAAGACCGCATTCTTGAATTCCTGGCAGTCCGCAAACTGCGCATTGAGCGCAAAGACGAACTGACCGCCAGCCAAAACCCCGAAAAAATTCGCCGAGAAAGAGAAGGTGTTATTCTGTGTTTCATCGGCCCGCCCGGCGTCGGCAAGACTTCGTTAGGCCAATCCATTGCCCGCTCGCTGGGTCGCAAATTCATTCGCGCATCGTTGGGTGGCGTCCGCGATGAGGCCGAAATCCGTGGACACCGCCGTACCTACATCGGCGCAATGCCAGGGCGTGTCCTCCAGGCTTTGCGCCGGGTCGAATCGCGCAATCCAGTGTTCATGCTGGATGAGGTCGACAAATTGGGCTTCGATTTCCGCGGCGATCCGGCTTCTGCGTTGCTCGAGGTGTTGGATCCCGAACAGAACAACGATTTTCGCGACAACTATCTGGAAGTCGGCTACGACTTATCTCAGGTGATGTTCATCACGACAGCCAACCAACTTGAGACCATACCTGCCCCACTCTTGGACCGTATGGAAGTCATCCGTATCTCCGGATATACTGAAAACGAGAAGGTTGAAATCGCCCGGCAATACCTGGTGCCGCGCCAGCTACGGGAGAACGGTTTGCGCCCCGACGAGGCTGTGTTCACCATAGACTCCATCAAGACCATCATTCGCATGTACACCCGTGAGGCTGGCGTACGCAACCTTGAGCGTGAAATCGGCAGTGTCTGCCGAAAAATCGCCACTCGCATTTCAGAAACCAGCCAATCTGCCGGCGAAATTACCCCAGGTGTTGTCCGCGAATTCCTTGGCCGGCCTCGATTCTTTGATACCAACGAAATCGCCATCCGAACATCCCAACCCGGGGTTGCTACCGGCCTGGCCTGGACTCCTGTGGGCGGGGATGTTCTGTTCATCGAAGCCACCCGGATGCCAGGATCAAAGGGTTTTATCATCACCGGCTCGGTGGGCAACGTCATGCAGGAATCAGCCCGTGCCGCGCTTTCGCTAGTGCGCTCCCGCGCAGAACACTACTCGATCCCGCCTGACTTCTTTGATCATGCTGACATTCACCTCCATGTCCCCTCAGGCGCGCAGCCCAAAGATGGCCCCTCTGCAGGCATCACCATGGTCACTGCCCTCGTTTCTCTCATCTCCAACCGTCCGGTTCGCGCAGACGTTGGCATGACGGGCGAAATCACACTACGTGGGCAGGTGCTGCCCATTGGCGGGCTGAAAGAAAAAGCCCTGGCAGCCCATCGCGCTGGGCTGAAAACCGTTATCATCCCAAAACTAAACGAACCAGACCTCGAGCAGCTCCCCGAAGAAGTTCTCAAGACGATCAAATTCGTCCCCGTAGAGGAAATCGACCAGGTCCTCGAAACCGCTTTAGAGCCCCTCGCCAAAAAGTCCTCCCCCCGTAAAAGATCAAAGAAGGAAAGCGAGCCGGTTTCATGAAACTTCTCTTAGTGGACGATGACCGCACCATGCGCATGATTCTAAAAACACTCCTGGAAATCGAGGGGTTTTCAGTGTCGATTTGGGAAGGTTTTTCGTTTGATGACATCCTTGATCAAACGCGCGCAACCATGCCCGATCTCATGCTGCTCGATGTTCATATCCGCGAGATTGATGGATTGAATGTCGTCCGCGCCATTCGTCAGGATCCGGAACTAGCTAGAATCCGTGTATTAATGACCTCTGGCATGGAATTGCAGGACAAGTGTTTGACCGCCGGCGCCAACGCTTTTATTATGAAACCCTACATGCCGGACGAGCTTATCCAGCGCTTGCACAGCCTATCGGAAGACCTTCAATGACCATCCGAGTCGCCGTCCTCACTGTTTCCGATCGCTCCTCTCGAGGTGAACGACCAGATGCATCGGGCCCTGCGTTAATCAAAGCCTGTGAGGAAAATGGCTGGACGGTTGCCAATGCTGCCACCATTCCTGATGATCAGAATACCATCAGCGCCAGACTGATAGAATGGGCCGACAGCGAGAGGATTGACCTCGTCTTAACCACCGGAGGAACAGGCTTCGCCCC
>JAEXTI010000405.1 GCA_023406965.1 Chloroflexota bacterium | reverse complement strand
GGGCCGCCCCCCAACAAAACACCACAAATTCAGCTTCTTTTCCCCAAAGGGCTGAGCAGTAACATTTATTTGTTTACCTCGCATCATTTACCAAGCTTCATTCCAGACTGATTCATATTCTTGCCAGGAGTCCCCCATGTCACCTAAATCAATCGCCATCATCGGTGCCGGTTTTGCCGGAATCTCCGCCGGCATCTACGGTCAAATGAACGGCTACAACACCCAAATTTTTGAATTGCATAACCTGCCGGGCGGATTATGCGCCAGTTGGAAACGCAAAGGTTACACCATCGACGGTTGCATCCACTGGCTGGTTGGCTCTTCTCCGGCCAACTCGATATTCACCTTTTGGCAAGAGGTAGGCCTGCTAAAAGATCGCCAATTCGTCGATCACGAAATCTTTATGGTCGTCGAAGACGAACAAGGGCGCGCGTTCAACATGTACGTCAACCCCGACCGCCTGGAAAAGCATATGCTTGAGTTTGCTCCCCAAGACGCAGGCGCAATTCGCGAGTTAACCGACGGAATCCGGTTATGCAAGAAGATAGGCCAACCTGCCTTTAAAGGCGGCCTGGCGGGGCTGTTACAAAAGGCCGGCTTTTTCGCGGGAATGCTCTCGGTCATTCCACAGATGAAGAATTGGACGAATCTCACCCTGGCCGACCTTGGCAACCATTTCCAGGATCCCTTGCTACGGAAGAGCATTAAAGATTCGCTTTTTCCAGACATGGCAGCGCTGGGCCTGGTAATGACCCTGGCCTTTTTGGACAGTAAAACTGCCGGGTATCCGTTGGGCGGATCGATGCCGCTGGCACAAGCCATCGAGAAACGTTACCTGGATCTGGGCGGAACGATCCACTACAGTTCCCCGGTCGAAAAAATCTTAGTGGAAGATAACCGGGCTGTCGGTGTGCGTCTCAAAGATGGCAGCGAGCACCGCGCCGACGTGGTTATATCGGCTGCCGATGGCCACGCCACCATTTTTAAGATGCTGGAAGGCCGTTATGTAAATGACACCATCCGTGGTTACTACGACAATATGCTCATCTTCCCCGGCCTGGTGTTCGTCGGTCTGGGCATCAATCGCAGCTTCGCCGATGAAACACAAAGCGTTTCGGGGATTAAATATCCGTTGAAAACCCCCATTATCATTGGCGGAAAATCTCACGAGATCCTTTCTGCGCACCTGTACAACTTTGACCCGACCCTGGCCCCGGATGGAAAGAGCGTTATGACCATCATGTTCGACAGCGACTACAATTACTGGAAGGAACTGTCCGCCGACCCCGCGACTTACCAGGCCGAGAAACACGCCGTCTCTGAAGCCGTGCTTGACGGTTTGGAGCAACGCTGGCCCGGAATTGCAAACCAGGTAGAAATGATCGATGTGGCCACGCCGCTGACCTTTGAACGATTCACCGGCAACTGGCAGGGCAGCTTTGAAGGTTGGATGATCACCCCCAAGGCCTTAATGATGAAGATGGAAAACACTCTGCCTGGCCTGGAGAATTTTTATATGGCCGGGCAATGGGTGCAGCCGGGCGGTGGCCTGCCGGGCGGCGTTATGTCGGGGAGGCGGGCCATCACCGATATCTGCAAGAAAGACAAAGTGAAGTTTCACACGACCACCATATAATATAATCTAGGTTACTGCTCAGCCCTTTGGGGAAAGAAGCCGAATTAGTAGTGTTTGGGGGCGCTTCGCCCCACCAAACACTACTAATTCGGGACTTTTCTACCAGGGCCTGAGTAGTTACTAATCTAGTTAGCCCGTGTTATTCAGGGAGTTTTATATGCGCATTCGAATTGGAATGGAAAACGGGTATGAGAACCGCTCACTGGCCTGGGCATTGGATTTCCCCGGCTGCTTTGCTTACGGCGCGGACGCCGCTACCGCCCTGCTCAAAATGCCTCGCGCACTCTTGAATTATCGCGACTGGGCCGAAAAACATGCTGGACGCGAATACATCGAATTGGGTGATCTCGATCTGCGCACGGTGGAAAGCTTTGACGTCTATTCGGTCGATGAAAACCTCGAACCCGCCGATACGGGCCACCTGGTCAATGCCTGGTTTCGAGATGACTGGCGCCCGCTGAGTGGCGAAGACGTTCAATGCGGGCTGGAACTGCTCTCCTGGAGCCGCGCCGACCTACTGGCCATCGGGCAGCATCTGCCTGCCGACCTGCTGGACCGTGAGCTGCCCGGCGAGCGCTGGAGCATCCGTGGCATTTTGGGGCACATCGCTCACGCGGAGTGGTGGTACCTCGACCGCCTGGGCCTGGGCGGTGAGCGCAGCGAGCTACCCGAAGAAGTCTTTGAGCGGCTAGACTGCGTGCGCGCCCGCTTGCTGGCTGCATTGCCGGGGCTGGTGGGGATCAAGCAGGTGGTGGGACTGCGTGGCGAGTTCTGGAGCCCGCGTAAGGTGCTGCGCCGCGCCCTGTGGCACGAGATGGATCACATCGGCCACATTGCCCATTTGATATAGTCGACCTGATCAGACCCTAAGGTTTTCCGAAAACCTTAGGGTCCTTTATTTCAGACATGGGGGCTACCCGATTAATGTGAATGAATTCCCTTGCCCCCTGCCGAAACGTTCCTCTTCGTAGCCGCACGGGGGGGGGGGTTAGACGATATCATCGCTATTCATACCCCGTGCCGGGCTCTCAGACGGGCGCAGGGGTCGACAATGGGTTTCTGGAAATTGCGCAATTCCCTACGCCCCTACGAAGAATTGTCGACCTTTTCTCTTTACCTTACACGATTGTAATGATCATCTTTACAGTCATTTCAGTCTTGACAAAAATAACCGAAAGAACTACAATAATAGTAACCGCGAAAGCTGGCTTTTCATGTGTACGTGTCCGATTCACAAGGAGAACTGATGGAGGTTGATAGTCCGGATAATTCTGGAGATAGTCCCCTAGAGGACAAACCTGAGTTATCCCAGTTCATTGAAAATATGGGGTTGCATTACGAGGCTTACGGCGTCCCCCGCATCGGAGGGCGTTTACTGGGTCTTCTAATGATCTCCAACCGCCCCCTGGCAGCCGAAGAAATGGCGGAGACGATCCAGGTTAGCCGCAGCAGCGTTTCAACCAATTTGCGAACTCTGCAAATGGCCGACCTGATCGAAAAAGTCTCCCTCCCCGGAGAGCGCTACGACTACTACGTCATCTCTGAAACCGCCTGGCAAAGCACCCTGGAAATGCGGCTAGATGGCATCACCGCGTTCAAAGAGCTGGCCGAAACCGGATTGACGGGGCTGGAAGAAGATCATCCCGCTCGCCACCGCCTGGTAGAGATGAAAGCCTGGGCCGATATGGTAGAAAACTCGTACCGTAAAATGATCGACTCGTGGCAATCTCGGGTGGAGGAAACCGCCTAATCCGCACCGCGACGTAATTGAAGCCGCGCCGGTTGGTTCCCTCCCAGGTCCAACCGGCGTTTTGTTGCCGCAAGAAAGCACACGCAAGGAGGCTGAGATGTATTACGTCGTCATTCGCGCAGAAAATTTAAGCAAGTTCTACGGCGCCCACCGAGGAGTGGAGGAATTAACTTTCCAGGTGGAGCCGGGTGAAATTTTTGGCTTGCTTGGACCCCAAAACGCCGGCAAATCGACTCTTGTCCGCCTCCTGCTCGATTTTGCCCGCCCCACCAGCGGCCGCGCCCTGATCTTTGGCCAGGATGTTCGCCGCAACCCGCAAGAAATCCGCTCGCAGGTAGGCTTCCTCCCCTCCAGCTTCTCCATGTTCGACCAGTTCAACGGCCTGGGCACCCTCTCCTTCCTGGCGGGGTTGCGCCGCGGCGCCGATTTGACCTACGCTCGCCAACTGGCTGACCGGCTGGATGTCGATCTCAAGCTCCCCGCTGCTCGCCTTTCGGCCACCGACCGTCAGAAGATTGGGCTGGTGCAGGCCTTCATGCACCACCCCGAACTGCTCATTCTGGATGAGCCCACCCGCAACCTGGACGCCGAGGCCCAAAAGGTGTTCTGCCAGTTGATGACCGAAGTGCGCGCCCAGGGCAGCACGGTCTTTTTCACCAGCGCTTCTCTCCCCGAAGTAGAGCGCTCCTGTGACCGGGTGGGCGTACTGCACCAGGGTCACCTCATCGAAGTAGTCCGGGCTGTGCGTCTGCGCAGCCGCTCGCTGCGCAAGGTAGAAATGCGCTTCGGCTGCCCCGTGCCCGTAGATGCCTTCGCCCACCTGACCAACCTGGAAGACGTGCG
>JAEXTI010000364.1 GCA_023406965.1 Chloroflexota bacterium | reverse complement strand
AGGAACAGTTTCGCTTCCATCCAGGTCATTTTCATCAGGCTTTTCATTTCACACCTCATTCCCTCATCGCCCGCCCCGTCAGGCTCAAGAACACATCTTCCAGGTTGGGCTGCTCGGTACGCAAATCCCGGAAGGCCAGCCCCTGGCGGGTCAACTGGGTGACCACCTCGCTAACCAGAGGTTCCTTGCGCCCATTCTTTCCATAAACAACTACCTGCTGCCCATCGACTTTGACGTGCGCCTCGCCGGACAGGCTTTCTGCAAACCCAGACGGCAGCTTGCCATCCAGGCTGAACACGACCCGCTCTTCCGCTTCCAGCCCGCGGATCAACCCCGCCGGGCTGTCCAGAGCCACGATCTTGCCATGATCCAGAATCGCCACCCGGTCGCACAACCGCTCGGCCTCTTCCATGAAGTGGGTAGTCAAGAACACGGTTTTTCCCCGAGCCTGCACGCCTCTCACCAAATCCCAGATCGCATGCCTGGCCTGCGGGTCCAAACCCGTGGTCAACTCATCCAGAAAGACGATTTGCGGATCTGGCAGAAGCGCCAGGCCAATGAACAAGCGCTGCTTTTGCCCTCCCGACAATTTTCCAAAAGATGTGTTGCGTTTTTCCTCCAGCCCAAGCTGGGTCATCAGTTCGCGCCAGTCCGCAGTGCTCTCATAGAAGGACGAATACAAATCCAGCGCTTCCCATACGCGCATCCGGTCTGGCAGGTTGGATTGTTGGAGTTGTAAACCCGTGCATTTTCGAAGCGTCTTCTCATCCTGCTGCGGATCCAACCCTAAAACACTGATCTTCCCTCCGTCTGCTTTGCGCAGCCCTTCGATACACTCAATAGTGGTGGTCTTCCCGGCCCCGTTCGGCCCAACCATGCCAAAGATTTCACCCTTGCCAACTTCGAAGGAGACCCCATCGACAGCCACAGTGGCCCCATATACCTTGCGCAGCCCTTCGACTGCAATTACTGCGTCCATACTTTCCTCACTTACTTTTCAAAATCGCTTCCAACGCTGCCACATGCTCATCAAAGACCTTCCGCCCTGAAGGAGTCGCGCTAACAAACGTGCGCGGCTTGCGATCAACGAATATCTTGTTGGTGGCAATATATCCGGCTTCTTCCAGCTTGCGCAGGTGGGCGCCCAAATTCCCGTCAGTGACATCCAGTAACTCACGCAAATATGTGAAGTCCACTTCGTTGCCTGATTCCAGGGTCACCAGCGCCGCCATGATCCGCAATCGCACCGGTTGGTGAATGATTTCGTTTAATTCTGGCATTGCATCACCACCTTGAACGAATATACCAACCCAATGCGATCAACCCGCCACCGCCAAGAAGGCCCATCCACAAGTAGAACCATTCAGGCAGGAAAAAGTAACCCGCCAGAAGCAATGCAATTAAGGCCAGGCCAGGCCACACCGGAGCCAGAAAGAGCAGCAAGCTCATCGCCAACCATCCCAAAATAACAAAGAGAACAATCAATAACGTGATCTGATTTCCATCAAGCGGCCAGGCAATGGCGATCGCTGAAACGCAATAGACCCATAATAGGACCCATACCATGCCAATGCGTTTTGCTGTTGCTCCTGCCGTAGGGCTGTGCATGCGCTTCCCGCGTCGAATCCCCAGGGTGGTTGCAACTCCCAACCCCAGCAAGCTTATACCCACCCACATATAGACGAGGATCGCTCCTGAGAGGAATTGAGTGCCTACAAAACCGACCAGCCAAATCAGTCCCGTAACCATCAGCGAGGTATCCGCGCCACTACTGGCGATCGACTGGCGGGTCTTCTTTGAAACCCGCTGGATGGCAGCCAATGCTTCTTCAGCTTCATGAGGTGAAATGTTCATAATCAATCTCCATTAGAGTACTCTGCACTACAGAGTATTCTACGCCGATATGACTGCTTTGTCAAGAGCCAACAACCAGTCGCCCGCCAGGGCGCAATGCGCGATCCCTAATGAATTTTTAAAAAAGGAAAAGGCGCGGAGCCTCGCAGCCCCGCGCCCTTTTACCGTCATACGGTCACAAGTTTACTTGACGATCAGACGATCAATCAAGGCTTGCAATTCCACAGCAGCATCTTCAACCGAGGTCTGGCCGAAGCCGACTGCCTGACCAATCAAAGCCAGTTCGCTAACGAATTCCTGGTCGTTGGGCAGGTTCGGGCCCTGCGGCACAGTGCGATAAGCGACCGCGTCGTAGATGCGATAAACTTCCGCATCGGTCGGGGTAGCGCCTACATCGATCGCCTGGCGGACAACGGGCGAGCAAGGCACGCCGCGGTTGGTCTGCAGGATCGCGCCTGCCTCGGGGCGGGTCACGAAGAAGTTGATGAACAACGCCGCGGCTTCCTTGTTCTTGCTGTCCTTGCTGATGGCAAGGTACTGGCTCATCTGGATCGCGTAAGAGGGTTCGCCGCCATCGGGGAGGGTGGTCATACCGAGGGAATCGGTCATAGCCGCCTGATAGGCAGCAGCCTGGTTGCTCCAGATCAGACCGATGACTGCCTTGCCGGCCACGAGCGCGGAGTTATCCGGCCCGGTTTCACCATAGGTCGCGGTGGTATCCGCATCGGGGATCAAACCCTCGGCGCGCATATCGGCCCACATTTGCAGCCATTTCTGGGCAGATTCAACCGTGGCATAGGACTTGCCGCCATCGTCATTCGTCCAGATGGGGGTACCCTGCTGGGTGTAGAAATAGCTCAGGTAGTTGGCCGTGTTGGTGCTGTTATCCACGAAGGGGAAGACACCCTCGGGCAGTTTCGCCTTGAGTTCCTTGCCGTAGGCGATCATCTCATCCCAGGTCATGTTGTCCTTGGGGAGCGCAACGCCCGCCGTCTCGATCACGGTCTTGTTGTAAGCCAGGACGAGGGTATTGGTACCCAGGCTAACGGCGTACAGGTCACCGGCGGCGTCGGTAGCGGGGATCAGCGCGGTCTGATCAAATGTCTCAGGGGTGTTAATCATCAACTGGCTGCCCAGGTAACCATTGAGAGGCTCAAGGTACTGCTTGTAATCGGGCCAGTTGCCGCCGAACTGAATAATGTCGGGGGGATTGTTGGCTGCAAGCTGCGTATCGATGACCTGGAAGTGATCAGCCGTGCCGCCGTTGGGCTCGCCGATCACTTTAATTTCAGGATAGGCCTGCTGGAACAGCTCGATCACCTGCAGGGTCCGGCGAGCGCGGTCGTCATTTCCCCACCAGCCCATGCGAATCTCAGCAGGGCCGCCCGTATACATGGGCAGTCCATCCGAGCGTGAAGGAACGGGGGTGAGTTGAACTTCAACAACCTTGGTCTGCTCAACAACCTGCGTCTGGACCACGACCTGGGTATGAACAATCACCTCGGGGGTCGGCGGAACAGTCGGCTGGGCGCATGATACAAGCATCACGGCGAGCAGCATCATAAACACAATAGTCTGAAACTTTCTCATCTCTATATTCTCCTGTTATTGAATAGTGAGCACAACGAAAAACGAACCACCTGGTTTTTGCATTATTTCATACACAACTCCTCGTTAATTTTTTTGTTACCCCTTAATTCCCGTGGTTGAGATCCCTTGCACGAAGTATTTCTGCAAAGAGAAGAACAGGATGAAGGGGGGAATCATTGACAGAGTCGCCATCGCCAGAGCGCCGCCCCAATTGGATACCGCGCCAGCATCTCCGACGAATGTGCGCAAAGCTCTGGATACCGTGAATGTGTCCGGCTGGGTGAGATACAACAGGGGAGACATAAAGTCGTCCCACGTCCAAAGGAAGGTGAACAGTGCCGTAGTCACCAGCGCAGGCACCGCAAGCGGGACGATGATCTTAAAGAAAACACCCCATTTCCCACACCCGTCTATAATCGCAGCCTCGTCGAGCTCTTTTGGCAGGCTGCGGATAAACTGCACCAGCAAGAAAATAAAGAAGGCATCCGTCGCCAGGAACTTCGGCACCAGAATGGGGAGAGTCGTGCCCACCCACCCCAAAGTGTTGAACATGATGTACCGTGGCACAATCGTGACGTGCCCCGGCAGCATCAACGTAAACATCATCACCCCGAACCAAAAGGCCCGCCCTGCGAACTTGAGCCGCGCAAACGCATAAGCCGCCATCGTGCAGGTGAGCAAGTTTCCAACAATCGAAATAACGCACAAGAAGAGGGAATTGGCGAAGAATCTCCCGAAAGTTGTTCCCGCATAACCTTTCCAACCGGAAATGTAGTTTTCAAGGGTCACAGCCTTTGGAAGGAGCCCGGGGTCGCTAAAGATCATGTTATTCGGCTTGAACGAGCTAACGATCATCCACAGGATGGGGTAGACCATCACCAATCCCAGGGTAATGATAAAAATATGTGTCAAAATGTGCCGGATTTTGGTGCCGTTTTTCATGTTATTCTCCGGTTCCATAGGAAACCCACGCGCCTGATGTCCTAAAGACCAGCGCCGTGAGAACCCCAATAATCAGCAGCAATACCCACGCCATCGCCGAGGCGTAACCCATCTCGTGGTACGTCCACCCCTGGATATACAAGTGTAGGGTATAGAACAGCGTGGAGTTGAGCACACCGCCTCTGCCGCCTCCAATGATGTAAGCCTGAGTAAAAGCTTGGAATGCGCCTATCATCTGCATCACCAGGTTGAATAAAATCACCGGCGAGAGCAAGGGGATGGTGATGGCGAAGAACTGCCGCACCTTACTGGCCCCATCCACACTCGCCGCCTCATAGTACTCTTGCGGAATCTGCTTTAAACCAGCCAGGAAAATGATCATCGACGAACCGAACTGCCACACGGTCAGAAGAACCAGTGTCCAGAGGGCAAATTGAGGGTTGGTGATCCAGCCGGGGAGATCGGTGAAACCCAGAACGCCCAGGAAAGCGTTCACCAGGCCGTCTTTCTCAAACAACTTTCGCCACAACACAGCAATAGCCACCGAACCACCCAGGAGCGTGGGGATATAGTACACAGCCCGGTAAAACGGAACCCCGCGCAGTTTCTGGTTCATCAGCATCGCCACCGCCAGCGCAAACGCCAGCTTAAGTGGAACCGAGACAAATACATACGTGAACGTCACGGACAGGGACTTCATGTAATACGGATCCACCCGGATTGCCTCGCCCGTTGACGCGGTGAATTCTTTCAGGTTAAAAACCGACCCGAACATTTTTACATAATTGCCAATTCCAATCCATTGAGTCCTATCGGGCTGCGTGAAGTCATAGTCGGTAAAACCGAGCCACAACGAGTAACCCATTGGGTAAACGGTTAGCCCCAGAAAACCCAGAAGCCACGGCAAAAGGAAAACATAAGAAGAAGCGTTTTGTTTGAAGAATTTTGAATAAGGGGTTGCGTTCGTCATAAAGGCATTTCTCTCTGTAAGTAAAGCTGAACAATATGATCGTTAAACGCTCATCTCAGAATAAGCGAGCGAAAACCTCTCCAGGCGCCTGCTTGGATTATCACCGCGCAAATTTTTTGCTTAGACTGGTCTAGGCTTCCTCTTCCTCACAAATGGTGAATGGAACCTCCGACTGCTGTAACCGTTCCAACCACACTGAAGACAGGAAGTGATCGGTGAACAAACGGGCAATCGTTTCCGGGCGGGCAAAGGAGGTGAGGTCTTCTTTGCCGAATTTGGAGGAATCCACCAGGGCAAACAACTCTTGGGATGATTCAATTGCCTTGCGCTTTAATTGCGCCTCCGAAAGGTGCACTTCGGTCATGCCGCGCTCCAGGCTGAAACCACTGCAAGAGAGGAAGGCCTTCTGGATATGTAATTCCTCGATGATATGCTCACTCAATAAACCGGTAACAGAGGATGATTCATTGTTTACAATTCCCCCAATCAAAATAACAGTATTCGTTGTGTTCTGAGCCAGCTCTCGGGCCACTTCAAAACCATTGGTGATGACTCGTAGACGCCTTCGGTCAGATAAAGTTTTCGCAAAATAATAAGCAGTACTGCTCGCATCCAGCAGGATAGAGTCCCCGTCGCTCACCAACTTAGACGCGTTTCGCGCGATGGCCAATTTGGCAGCCGCATTTTGCTGGTATCGCTTGGTGAAAGAAGTATTCTGGAATTGATCCTGGTGCTGTAGAACGGCCCCCCCATATACTCGCTTCAACAATCCCTGGCCTTCCAGCGCATTGAGATCGTTCCGGATGGTACCCTCAGAGACATCCAGCGATGCAGCCAACTCAGGAACACTAACCCCGGGCTGTTTCCGCAAGACATCCAAAATTGATTGGCGGCGATCGTATGTCGTCATGAGACTCTCTTGTTGAATTTTGTTGAAGTTTGAGGAAGTCGACAGAGTTATCATAGCAACTTTACAACAACTTGTCAATATGTAAACGCTCACAATCTCCACAAATCCATAACTCAACAATAAACGAAAGCGGTATAATCACCCCGATACAGCCTATACTCCCCCACCTCTTTTTCGTGACCGAAACCCTTTAACTCATGCAAACAACCCTCTCTTCTCTGACCTGCGAATATCGCACCAATCCTTTGGGGATCGACGTCCTCAGACCAAAATTAAGCTGGCAAGTCCATAATCGCCGGCGTGGCTCGCGCCAGACGGCCTTTCAAATCCTTGCCGCCCAATCAACAGAAGCCCTGGCAGATGGCTCACCGTTACTGTGGGACAGCGGCAGGATAGAATCCGATCAGTCGATCCATGTG
>JAEXTI010000188.1 GCA_023406965.1 Chloroflexota bacterium | reverse complement strand
TGCTGGATTACCGTATTCCTGCAGAATAAGGAGGAATTGTGAACTTGGTTTTGCCCATGGGAAAACTAGAAGCTGAAGCCCTGCAGAGAGTTGGAGCAGATGGCCGGCTCTACGAGATACGAACCCGCCGCCTGGAAGGTGGATATGTGTCGGCGGGGGTCTACCGGGTAGACCTCATCATGAAAATGCCGGGTGGGGTGTTTCAAGAAGTGTCGTTTGTGCAGAAATACACCCTCCCCCAGGAGCTTCATGTGCATCAGGCTTTAAATGATCAAGTCGCACATACAAGTATTCCGCGGATAGTGGATAGTGGCGTGTTCGAAGGGCAGACCTGGTTCATTTACCCGTATTATGCCGGCGAGGCGCTTTCCTGGGATGATCCGGTCCCGAAGGAGTTGCTGCACATGATGGCACAGGTACATTGGCGCTTCGAGGGTCGTGAAGATGAGTTCTCTGAAGTTTTGCGAGTAGACCGGTCGTTTTTATTACAATGTTTTGATAGCGGGGTGACCTCATTGGCTTCCCAAGGTGAGCTGTTTTACCAAGAACTGGCCCTCCTGAAGCAGATTCGCGAAGACGAGCAAGTCTACTCTGTGCTGAAGTCACTCCCGATGACTCTCACCCACGGAGATGTGCATCCTGGGAACCTGATTAGAGCCGGTGTGGAACAAGCTATGCTGATTGATTGGGGAAATGCCCGGTTTGCGCCGGCCGCTTTAGACCTGGCGAACATGGTCGATTTCGGATCGCCGGAGTGGAAAGATTATCTGGCCGCGTGGGAAGGGGAATCGGGTCTCAAAATGGATGAACGTCAGGCTGAACTGGGGTTTTGCCTGGCGGAGATTGTGGTGAATACGCAATATTTACCCTTTGCGGTAGAGCACCTTCCATCTGAGGATGCGAGAAGGATGGTTATGAAAAGCACCGCAGCCTGGGAAGGGATTGAGCAGTTGCTGGCGTGAAAATTGCGTGTGTCGGTTGGCCTGTGGTTTAGCGGCGGCGGAGCAGGCGATTAAAAATGGCAAAGGCCACGCCAAAGGCAGCGCCCATTGCCACAGCCTGGCGGGTGGTGAGCGTGACTTGCGCGCCTTCGCCCAGATTGATCTCACGCCCCAGGGCTACGCCAATGGAGCTGTTCCTGGCGCTGATTTGATTACCAAAGACAGTGACCATCGAGCTGTTGGCCGCTTCGACGCTGCCTCCCACCGTTGCCGTGGCGGTGAAGCAGTTGGTCAGGGTGGCATCGCGCCCAACGGCCATGCCCATAACGAGGGTGTTGGTGGCCTGCGCGTCGCGCCCGGCGGCGATCCCGCCAACCAGCGAATCGGTCACTTCGGCGTCCTGCTGCGCCGAGACGCTGCCTGCCAGCCCCGATTGGAAGTGGACGGTTTCTCCGCTCACCTCAGAAACGATCTGCGGCGCTTCTTCGGCAGAAGGTTCAACGGGTGTGGAAGTTTGTTCTTCGCTCATGGGTTCCTCCAGAATTAACAAATCTCGCAGCGCCGCCCTACACCGCATTTTGATTATGCCACAGATCGGGGCATTTCCGGTAGGGGCAGCCCAGAATTAGCGGTAGGGGCGGGTCTTTCATGCTGGCTTTTCACCGCCATCTTCGGACGCAACGGCGGGCTCATTCCATTCATCCATCTGGCAGACCCGCCCGGTTGCGCCAGACTCGCTAGATTGCCTCACCCGGCGGGTCTTTCGGGTAGGTTAACTCGCACAGCCCATAAAGATCCTGAGCGATCTACCTCCATTGCCCGCGTTAAAGATCCGCCGCTACGGAAAGGGCGACACCTCCCATAGGGACAAGGCGGAATCACGGATGGGAGATGATTGGGATTCCTGTAGCCTCGCCCGTACATGAATAGCGCAAGAATTAGCGGTAGGGGCGAGGCGGAATCGTGGATGCAATTTGAGGGAGGGATTGGTTAGCCTCGCCCTGGTTGCGCAGATAATTATAGGAGGGCGAGGCGAATGGTATTGGTTAAATTGGGTTGTCGAATCTCGCCTCGCCCCTACAGCGGCAGCGCAAGAATTAGCGGCGGGGGCGAGGCTAATCTGCGTTGATAGTGGTCATTAATAAGAATGCAGCCTGGCGCAACCACTTATTAAAAGCAGGGTTGTATAGACAAGGCCGCGCTATAATTGCGGGGGATTCGAAATGCATTGATTCAGCTAAATTAAGGTAAAATTTGGGGTGGAGGGAAGCTCCCGCTCACCCTGATCATCCCGTATGGACTAAGAGGAGAATATAATATGGCTACCTGGAAAATCCTGCTCACAGACGGCCTGGATGAGGGTGGCAAAGCCATCCTGAGCCAGGTGGGGGAAGTCGCAGACCGCAGTGGCATTTCTGCGGATGACCTCTTGAAGGAAGTTGGCGAGTATGACGCGCTCATCGTACGCGGCCGCACCAAGGTGACTTTGCCGGTTTTTGAGGCCGGAAAGAAGTTGAAGGTAGTTGGCCGGGCCGGGATCGGGGTGGACAACATCGATTTGAAAGCCGCCCAAACCTACGGCGTGACGGTGGTGAACTCTCCGCTGGCGACCACGGTGTCTGTAGCAGAGTTGACCCTCTCGATCATGCTCTCCATGATTCGCGAGGTGCCCCGGGCCGATGCCTCAATGAAGGCTGGCAAGTGGCTGAAGAAAGAGTTTGAAGGTGTGGAATTGTTTGAGAAGACGCTGGGCGTGATTGGCTTTGGCCGTATCGGTACGGCGGTTGCCAAGCGCTGCATGGCTTTTGGCATGAGCATCATTGCCTTTGATCCCAACGTTGAGCCTTTGGAAGCCCGAGAAACGGGTGCGGAACTGGTTTCGCTGGACGAGTTGCTTCAGCGGTCTGATTTCATCACCCTGCATCTGCCCTTGACCGCCACGAGCAAAAACATGCTCAACGCGGAGGCCTTTGCCAAGATGAAGGACGGCGTGCGCATTGTGGACGCGGCCCGCGGCGGAATTGTGGACGAAGATGCTTTGCTGGCAGCGCTCGAATCGGGCAAGGTGGCCGCGGCAGCGCTGGATGTGTTTACCGCCGAGCCGCCCGGATTGACCCCTCTGGTGGCGCATCCACGGGTGATCGCTACCCCGCACATTGGCGCGCAGACGCTGGAAGCGCAGGGTCGCGCGGGCCTCGATATTGCCTCGGAAGTGGTGGCGGCGTTGAAGGGTGACGCCCTGCGTTGGAAGGTAGCATAAATTATTTCGCTTGAGACCTGACAGGTTTCCAAAACCTGTCAGGTCTTTCATCAGGAAAGGAATCCTCGTGGAAAAGAAACTGCAACGCCTCAAAGCCTTGTTGGGTGAGATCAGCGATCTGGGACACGCCTCGGCCGTTCTGGGTTGGGATCAGCAGACCTATATGCCGCCCGGAGGGGCAGAGGACCGCGGTAATCAACTGGCAACGCTGGCGCGCATTGGGCACGAGATGGCTACCTCGGATGAGATGGCGAACTTGCTGTCGGACCTGGAGCCTTATGCGGCAGGGCTGGACCCCGAATCGGACGACGCTTGCCTGGTGTGGGTGACCAAGCACGGCTTTGAGAAAAACGCCAAGGTGCCGGGACGCTGGGTGAGTGATTACGCCCAGTTGACCACCCTTTCACAAGAAGCCTGGGTGAAGGCCCGCCAGAACAACGACTTCGCTTCGTTCCAGCCGTCCCTTGAGCGCGTGGTGGAAATGCGCCGCGAATACGCGAGTTTCTTCACGCCTTACGAGCATGTCTACGATCCGCTGCTGGATGATTTCGAGCGCGGGATGAAGACGGCAGAAGTGAAAGCTATTTTCGCCGAACTGCGCCCCGAACAGGTAGCTTTGGTGAAGGCAATTGCAGCCAAACCACAGGTGGATTCGTCCTTTTTGAAATTAAAGTATGATGAACAAGCCCAGTGGGATTTTGGCGTGGAAGTGATAACCCGTTTTGGTTACGATTGGGAGCGCGGGCGGCAGGATAAATCGGCGCATCCCTTCACTACCAGTTTTGGCAGCGGGGATGTGCGCATCACCACGCGGGTGCAGCCGGACTACATCGGCACAGCGCTGTTCGGCACAATGCACGAGTGCGGGCATGCCCTGTATGAGCTGGGTTTTGCCCCGTCTTTGCGGCGCACACCGTTGGCCGATGGCGCTTCAATGGCGGTGCACGAGTCACAATCGCGCATGTGGGAAAATTTGGTTGGGCGCTCGCTGCCCTTCTGGAAGTATTTTTACAGCCGCCTGCAAAGCAAATTCCCGACTCAGTTGGGCAATGTGAGCCTTGATACTTTTTACAAGGGCGTCAACCGGGTGGAACCTTCGTTGATCCGCGTGGAGGCAGACGAGGCTACCTACAACTTGCACATTATGCTGCGTTTTGAGCTGGAGTTGGCCTTGATTGAGGGCAGCTTGCAGGTGAAGGACCTGCCCGAAGCGTGGAACGCGCGCATGCAGGAGTTTTTTGGCCTGACCCCGCCCGACGACGCTCACGGCGTGCTCCAGGATGTGCATTGGTCGGCAGGCTACTTTGGCTACTTCCCCACTTATGCCTTGGGCAACCTGGTCTCTGCCCAACTGTGGGAGCGCATTCAGCGTGAACTGCCGAACCTGCAAGGGGATATCGAGCAGGGCAAGTTCGACGCTCTACTCAATTGGCTGCGGGTGCATATCCACAATGTGGGTTCTAAGTTTGAGCCGCAAACCCTGGTGCAGAAGGTGACGGGGTCAAAGATCGCGGCCCCGGCGTATTTGCGTTATTTACAAGGAAAGTACAGCCAGATTTACGGGCTGTAAGAATTTATGCAATTCGGTGTGATTCTTCCCAATTACGGCGCGCAGGCCGGGCGGCTGGCAACCGTGGATACTGCGCTGGCAGCCGAAAGCCTGGGCTTTGATTCGGTCTGGGCGACCGACCACCTGGCTTTGCCGGAGGAGGAATCGGCGGCTTACACGCCCATCTTTGAAGCGCTGACCACGCTCGGCTACCTGGCCGGGTTGACCGCGCGAGTCAAGCTGGGCGTGTCGGCGCTGGTGCTGCCGCAACGCAACCCCTTGGAAGCAGGCAAGGCTTTGGCCACGCTGGACGTGCTTTCGGGCGGGCGGACGATGCTGGCGGTGGGAATTGGCTGGTCGAAGGGCGAATACGCCAACCTGGGGTACGCCTTTACCAATCGCGGCAAGCGTATGGATGAGGCCATCCAGGTGCTGCGCACGGTGTGGCGCGGCAACCGGGTGGTGAGTTACCAGGGCAAGTATTACAATTTTGAGAAGGTGGCTTTTGCGCCGGGGCCGCTGCGCCCAGGCGGGCCGCCGTTGTGGGTGGCGGGCAACTCGGCGCGGGCGTTGCGCCGGGCGGTACTGCTGGCGGATGGCTGGCACCCGGTGGATTTGCCCGCTGACGAGATCGAGCGGCTGCTGAAAGTGGCCCGCCCGCTCATCGGTCAGCGCCCCTTCACGGTGGCGCCACGCTTGCGGGTGGCGTTGGGCAGCCAGGCAGTCGATGGAGTTCCGCTTTCCGGCTCGACAGAGCAGGTGTTGGAAGGGTTGCGGGCCTATGCGGCCGCGGGAGTAAATTACGCTGTGCTGCACTTCCTGGCGGAAAGCCAGGCGGAGCGAGAGCGAGCCATGAATACATTCGCGCAGCAGGTCATGCCGCAGGTGGCAGGATGAAACGGGCTATGCCGCGCAGACACCTGGCCTGGATGGCCGTTTTGTTCATGCTGCTGACGCAGACGCTTGGCGGCTGCCAGGGTGGGGCCTCGTTTAGTAACCTATTCACCGCCACTATGACGCCCTCGGCTACCTTAACCTTAACGCCATCGGTAACTCCCACCGTCACAGAAACACCGACCTTGGACCCCTCTACACCTACGCCCAGCCTGGCGGCGACGCTGACCAAAACGCGCGCTCCCAGCCGCACCCCAACGGCCGGTGACACGGCGACGCCGGGGCCTGCGCCCACCAACACGCGCATCCCGACCAATACACGCGTGCCAAGCCGCACGCCCACCATCACAAACACCCCCACGATTACCAACACCCCCCTGCCGCCCGCGCCGAGGCTGTATATTTCCCGACCGGGACTGCTTTCGCGGGTGACTTCGCCCATCCAGGCCGAAATCTACGCCGTGCCGGGCGAGGACGGGTTGGTGCGTGTGGAATTAATCGGCGAGGACGGGCGCTTGATTGCCCGGCAGGTGAAGGATTTCAAAGGATATATGGGGCGCTCGATTTCTTTCTATCCGCAGATCCCGTTCGAGATTCAGACGGCTGCCGAAACGGCCCGCTTGCAAGTGGTGACCAATGACAGCGCCGGGCGAGTGCTTTATCTGATGTCGGTGGAGTTGGTGCTGTTGTCGGTGGGACGGGCAGAGATTTTCCCATCGGCGGTGAACCAGGAACCGTTCATTGTGCGCTACCCCGAAGAAGGGATGATTATTTCGGGCGGCACGCTGATTGTGAGCGGGCTGGCGCGCCCGGTGAACGAGCAGAGCCTGACGGTCGAGTTGGTGACAGAAAACGGCGCGGCGATTACGACCAAGAAGTTCACCGTTGACCCGCCTACGCCGGAGATCAGCCATAGCCCGTTTTACCTGGAGATTCCCTATAATGTGAGCGGCCCGACCAACGTGCGCATCACGTTGCGCCAGACCGACCCGCGCTTGCCGGGGTCGGTGGTGGTGTCCACAAGATGGGTGATTTTGGAACCGTAGCGAGAGAAAAATGCACCAGCGGCGATCCATACGCTTGCCGGAGTATGATTATTCGTCGCCAGGGGCGTATTTCGTGACGATAGTGACTCATGATCGTAATTATTTGTTGGGCCGGGTGGTTAATGATGTCCCGGTGCTAAGCGAATACGGTAAGATCGCGGAAAAAGTGTGGGTTGGCCTGCCGTCTCATTATCCCCATGTGGAGTTGGGCGCGTTTTGCATTATGCCGAACCATGTGCATGGGATTGTGATCATTCGGGATGTGGAAGAAGGTAAGAGGCAGCCATTGACCGAGGTGATTCGGGGGTTTAAGTCGTTTTCGGCGCGGTGGATTAATCAGTTGCGAAAAACAACGGGTCAACCGGTCTGGCAGCGGAGTTTTTACGAGCATGTGATCCGAAACGAAGCCGATTATCAGGCCATCCATAATTACATCCTGGCCAACCCCATGAATTGGAACCAAGACGAGTTGCGCGACAAAACCTCTGCGTAGCGGCGGGTCTTTAATGCGGGGGCGGGTTAAGGGTTGATCATGATTATTGCGGGCTGCATGCGTGAATCTACACAACAGACCCGCCGGGTGAGGCAACCAAGCGGGCCTGGCGCAATCGGGCGGGTCTGGCGGGTGGATGAAAAAATGAGCCCGCGGTGGTGCCTGAAGATGGCATTGAGGAGCCGGCATTATAGACCCGCCCCTACGGAATCTGTCACCTTCTGTGTAGTGGCGGGTCTTTAAGGCGGGGGAGGGTTGAGGGTTGGTCACGATCTTTGCGGGCTGCACGCGTGAATCTACACGAGAGACCCGCCGGGCGAGGCAACCAAGCGGGCCTGGCGCAACCGGGCGGGTCTGGCGGGTGGATGAAAAAAATGAGCCCGCGGTAGCGTCCGAAGATGGCATTGAGGAGCCAGCATTATAGACCCGCCCCTACGGGAGCTGTCACCTTCTGCGTAGCGGCGGGTCTTTAAGACGGGGGAGGGTTGAGGGTTGATCACGATCTTTGCGGGCTGCACGTGTGAATCTACACGAGAGACCCGCCGGGTGAGGCAACCAAGCGAGCCTGGCGCAACCGGGCGGGTCTGCCAGGTGGATGAATGAAATGAGCCCGCGGTGGTGCCTGAAGATGGCATTGAGGAGCCTGCATTACAGACCCGCCCCTACGGGAGGTGTCGCCCCTACGGTGTGGTATGACGAGACTTATGCTCCGCCTGAACCGTAAAGGGATGGGTCGGTGGG
>JAEXTI010000146.1 GCA_023406965.1 Chloroflexota bacterium | reverse complement strand
GTGGGGGGGGGGGCAAACCCCCCCCCCCACACCTCAAATTCAGGTGCTTTACTCACCCTCTGAGTAGTTACTCCACACTAATCTTATACCGGTTTGAATTTTCCGTCCAGTGGTTTGGTTTTCCATGAGTTGCCGGAGTAGGCCCTGCATTTTGGGTTGCCAAGGGGTTAAGGGTTTGTTAAATCGCGGCTGGAGGATGGAGCAGGCGCCTGGATTTTGTTATCATGGTATCCATGAAGAAGAAAACTGTTTTAATTCTCTGCACCGGAAATTCCTGCCGCAGCCAGATGGCTGAAGCATTGGTGAACCGCTTCCTGGGTGATTCCTGGCAGGCCGTCAGTGCCGGGACACAGCCCTCTGGGTACGTGCACCCGCTGGCCTTGCAGGCGCTGGCCGAAATCGGCATCCAGCACGCGGGACGATCCAAATCGACCGAGGAGTTCCTTGGGCGGGCCTTCGATCTGGTGTTGACGGTCTGTGATCACGCGGCTGAAAACTGCCCGGTGTGGCTAGGCTCCGGCAAGCGCGTACATATCGGCTTCAGCGACCCGGCCAAAGCGGAAGGCAGCCTGGAAGAAAAGCTAACAGCCTTCCGGCTGGTACGGGACCAAATTCACCAGCAGGTATTAGAATACCTGGCTCGCACAGATTGATAAGCAGCCTGGGGCTGGTAGGTGGTTTTTAACCTCACAGATGATAGGCTGCCTCTAGTGCTTTGAGCGGGTCGCCCTTGGGCACAAACTCGTGCCCAACGAAGCCGTTGTAGCCGCTTTCTTTGAGCGCGCCCAGGATGGCCGGGTAGTAAAGTTCTTGCGTCTCATCCGGGTCGCTGCGTCCGGGGTTTCCGGCGGTGTGTACGTGGCCGAAGTAATTGGCGTGGGCGCGAATGGTGCGGATAATGTCGCCTTCCATGATCTGCATATGGTAGATATCATAAAGGATTTTCACCCGCGGCGAGGCAACCTGCTCCACGGCGCGCACGGCCCAGGCGGTGTGGTCGCATTGGTAATCAGGGTGATCAACTTTGGAGTTGAGTAACTCAATGACCAGGTTCACTCCGGCGGCCTCGGCGGCGGGGGCCAGTCTGCGCAGCCCTTCCACGGTGGCTTCCAACCCGGTTTCGTCGTCCAAACCGTCGCGGTTGCCTGAGAAGACAATCAGGTTGAGGATGCCGTACTGGTGGGCCAGAGCCAGTTTTTGGCCCACCTCATCTTCAATGACCGGGTGGTTGGCGCGGCGATTGAGCCCGTCGGTCAACGATCCGGCTGCCTCGCTGGCAATCACCAGCCCGGCGTCGCGGGCCGCGCCCCAGAGTTCGCGGGGCAGCAATTCTACGCCCTGAAAGCCAATCTGGCGGGCGGAGCGCAGGAATGCGGGAGCGTCTTGAACCGCCTGGCTGACGCACCACCAGGCGAAGGATTGTTTAATTGTTGAGGGTTGGGTCATGAAAGGTAGTCTTTGAGCTGCCGGGCGCGACGCGGGTGGCGCAAGCGGCGCAGGGCCTTGCTTTCAATCTGGCGGATGCGCTCGCGGGTGAGGCCGAATTTTTGCCCCACTTCTTCCAGCGTATAGGAGCGCCCGTTCTCCAATCCAAAGCGCAAGCGCAGGATGCGCGCCTCGCGCGGGGGCAGCGTCTCCAGCACTTCTTGAACTTTTTCGCGCAGCAGGCTGGTGTAGGTGCTTTGGGCCGGTGAAGGCGTCACCTGGTCTTCTACGAACATGCCCAGTTCAGAGTCTTCTTCGTCGTCATTAATGGGGCTTTCTAGAGAGAGTGGCAGCCAGGAAACGCGCATCATCCAATCGATTTTGTTAGATTTGACTCCAATGGCATCGGCCAGTTCCTCATGGGTGGGCTGGCGGCCCAGGCGCTGCTCCATCTCGTGGGTGGTGCGATACAGTTGGCGGATGCGGTCCACCATGTGAACTGGCACGCGGATGGTGCGGCCCTGGTCGGCGATGGAGCGGGTGATGGTCTGGCGGATCCACCAGGTGGCGTATGTTGAGAAGCGGAAACCACGCTGGTATTCGTACTTTTCAACCGCTTTCATCAAGCCCAGGTTACCCTCTTGGATTAAGTCTAGGAAGGGCACCCCTCGACCAATGTAGCGCTTGGCGATGCTGACCACCAGGCGGGTGTTTGCCTTGATGAGGTGTTCGCGAGCCAGGGTGCCGTCGTTGATTAGAGTTTCCAGGTCGGCGCGCCGCGCAGCGGGGGTGCTGCCGTTGGAGCGGTTCAATTCCCGCTTGGCGCCCTTGCCCGATTCGATGCGCTTTGCCAGGTCTAATTCTTCCTCGCCGGAAAGCAGCGGAACGCGGGACATTTCTTTCAGGTATAGTCCGACGATGTCATCACTGGAAATGCGAGTGAGATCGGCCTGAATGGGGTGGCTGTCATCCAGCCCTTCATCCATTTCGTCGTAAGAACCTTCGTCTTCTTGATCCAGAATATCTACCCCGCGCCGGCGAAGGGCAACCAAAATGGCTTCCAGTCGCTCGCGGTCTTCCGACACGTTGGGGTAGGCTTCCATCAGATCTTCGGTTGTCAGGTACCCTTGAACGTCTGCCTTTTCCAGCAGCATACTCAAGATTTCTGTGGAATGTCGATTGCGTCGGCCGGGAGCAGTCAAGTCCGCCCTCCTCTTTGACAAAATCCGGCGGGTTTGGCTAAGGAGCAGTTATGGAATGCTCACACACGGTAAGGTTGAGATCTTCCCCGCACTCCGGGCATAACCCTTTGCAATCGGCCTTGCATACCGGGGAGATGGGAATTTCCAGAAGTAAATATTCCCGGGCCAGCGGCGCCAGGTCGATGGTGCCATCTTCTTGGAGCAGCAGTCCGGATTCGGTGAGCGATCGTTCGTCGAAAGCATATAGTTCTTCAAAGTTGGTATCGAGCGTCTGCAGAGCGGTTTTGAGGCAGCGCACGCATTCTACATCCACCTGGCACTCAAATTCGGCCTGCAGGAGAATCCCCTGCGGAGTCCGGTTGACACGAGCCATGCCGGTGAGATTTTGGACACTGAACTCTTCATCTAGTTGAATTTGAGGGCAATCGAAGTGAATGTCGCGGTTATAACCGATGGGCTGATTCAGCAAAAAGCCGACATTAATTCGGAGTGGATAACGTGTTTGGTTCACAGAAATGAAGCTTTACCTGAGTTATAATTATGCGCATATTATAACACGCCAGATTCGGCAAGTCAACTTTTTATGAAATTTATGATAATAATTAAATTATCGAGTCTTCAGGAATTGGCGCGTTGAAATCCGGAAGTACGGGATCTGCTGCGAAAATCCCCATAGAATTGAATAGCAGGTTCATGGAAAACTCCACCCAAAACGCTGGTAAAATCCAGATCTTGGAACTTTTTCGAAGAACGGACGATTTCCTATGAAACTCACTCAGATATTGATTGCCAGCAGCAACCCGGGAAAGCTGCGCGAGATTCAAGAAATCCTTCAGGGCCAGCCCTTTGAACTGCATCTGCCCGTCGAGCGCGGAATCCGGCTGGAGGTAGTGGAGGATGGGTTGACCTATGCTGCCAACGCAGCGCTCAAAGCACGCGCCTATGCCCAGGCCGGGAACTGTATCACCCTGGCGGATGACTCGGGTCTGGAGGTGGATGCTTTGGACGGGCAACCCGGCCTGCATTCGGCGCGCTACTCTCTGAAACCAGGCGCCACCGACGCCGACCGGCGCGCATTTTTATTGGAGAATTTGCGCGGTAAAGCCCGCCCATGGACGGCGCGCTTTCATTGCACGGTGGCTATTGCCACCCCGGCGGGGGAGATCTTTTTCGCCGAAGGCAATTGCCCCGGCGAGATCGTCTCGGAGGAGCGAGGCAGCAATGGGTTCGGTTATGACCCGATTTTCTTGCTGCCCGAGCGCGGCTTGACTATGGCAGAACTGGACAGTGCGGACAAGAATCAAATCAGCCATCGTGCGCGGGCAATCCAAGCTGCCTTGCCGGTGCTGTTGAATTTGACGCAATCAGGGGAAGGTTAGCGGGAACGGTGGAGCCGGTCAATGGCTTCATCGGTTAGGGGAATGAAGGCGCGGATGCGCGTGCCCCGGCCAGGAACAGAATCGACCTTGAGAACGCCGTTGATCAAATCGGTGCGCTCGCGCAAATTGACCATGCCCAGGCTGCCGCGCCGGTCATAAGAGCCGAGGACTTCCTGCACATTGAAGCCCTTGCCGTTGTCGGCAATCTCCAAAACAGCCATACCGGGCTCATTGGGCACGTACTTGAGGCGCACCCAAACCTCGGCAGCTTCGGCATGTTTGCGCGCGTTGTTAACAGATTCTTCCGATAGCTGGAAGATTACTGTCTGGTGGGTCATGTCCAACTCTTGGACCAGCCCGGCATCGGCGTCGACGATGACTTTTTGCCCGTAGAGGTCTTTCATTTTGTCGGCCATGGTGTTCAACGCGGCGATCAGCCCCTCGTTTTCCAGCACCAGGGGCCGTAGGGTGAATAACATGTGGCGAATTTCCTGCGTGGTGCGCCGGGCCAGGTCTTCAATCTTAACCAGTTCATCCACAGCTTCCTGAGGGTTGCGTTCCATGATCTTCCGAGCGATGCTCAAGCGCATGGCAATGGCCGAAACCGATTGCGTAGGGCCATCGTGTAAGTCGCGGGCTAATTTCTTTTGGGCCTCTTCCTGGCTTTGCACGATGCGCTCTTTTTCCGCCGACAGGTCCTGGAACAGGCGCGCATTTTGAATGGCAATGACAGCCTGGTGACTGATCATTTCCAGGGTCTCTATGCGTTCATCGGTGAAAAAGCTGGACTGTGGGTGGGCCAGGACGAGCACGCCAAAGGCGCTCAATCCGCGTACGAGGGGCAGGCATAATGCCGCAGCCGTGCCTTCCATACTTACAAACTTGCCCAATTCGGGGTCGGTGGCCGGGTTGAGGAGCAGGTGTTTTTCGCCGCTGTTCAGCACGTCGCGCAGCACGCCCTCGTCGGCGGGAAGTTCAAGGTTCTGGTCGCGGCTGGTGAAGCCCCGTGAGGCAGATAGGCGCAGGTTTTGGCCGGTAAACAGCAGGAAACCCCGCAAGAGGGTGTCAGATTGCCCGTTTGCTATACTCAGGGCATTGGTGCTGATGTCGAGAGTGCTTTGCAGCACGGTCTGGTAGTTGAGCGTTGCGCTGAAGGCTTCCACCATTGAGAACAGGGCTTTCATGCGGGTACGCTCTATCTGCTGGACGCGCTGCTCGCTTTCGCGGCGCTGTCGCTGAATACTCATGTAACTCTGGCGCAAGCGGTTCAACAACGGATAGCTGAGCGCTGCAGACACTGCCGCGATAGCCAGGTTCAGCCCAATCGTCGTGCCGATCAGGTATAGTGAAATGGTCGTAGTGGAGAAGAGATAAGCATACCCCATCTGTAGCGCTGAGGTGATGAAAGCCATTGCCAGTGTGCCGCGAAGCTCGTAATAGACAGCGCCGGACATGATGGCGAGCGCCCCGACCCAGATGATCGAGCTATTGTAGCCGCCCGCCAGGATGAAAAGAGCCATGGTGGCGACAGTATCCGCCGCCAGGTTGACAATCCGATGGGCAGGCAAACGGCGGTTGAATATCGCCAGCGTGGAATTGAATGCATTCCATATAACCGGAAACCCCAGGGCGGCGATTTGCGGCAATCCCATGCTGCTGTTAAGAGACATTGAGATGACCAGTCCAAAAATGACCAGCCAGCGCAGTGAGATTGCAAACCAATCGGCTAGAAAAGGAGTTTCGGAACTTTTCACAGAATTGATCATACTCTAAGAAGGGCGAATTGACAAATCATTCAGCCCAACGATTCTGCAAATTGCGGACAACTGCTCAAAGGGTGAGGAAAATTCAGGCATCTTTCACCACTGGCTGAGTAGTTCCAGTTTTGGTTATAAGATATGCTTGCGAATGAGTGCGAATTGGGTTCACATGATGTAAAATACTTGTATCGATTGGATCGCCCGAGATTTATTGGCTCCTCAGAAATCTGTGTTTTGGATTGTGGGTGCGTTGCACAGCAATTCCTAAAGAACCAGTTTTTTTGAGCGGGTGATGTTTTTGAAGGAGCAGGGGATGGAACTTTTTTCTGTCGACATTGACAAGCCCGAGGCCGTCAATTTCATCCTGGGACAGTCGCATTTTATCAAGACCGTGGAAGATATTCACGAGGCCTTGGTAAACTGCGTTCCGGGGATCAAATTTGGCGTGGCTTTCTGTGAGGCATCGGGGGCTTGCCTGGTGCGCTTGTCGGGTACCGACCAGGAAATGATCGACCTGGCCTGCAAGAACGCCCTGGCCATTGGCGCAGGACACAGCTTCATCATCTTCCTGGCCGAGGGTTTCTACCCGATCAACGTGCTCAAGGCGGTGCAAAACACCCCTGAAGTCTGTCGCATTTTCTGCGCCACCGCCAACCCAACCCAGGTGATTATTGCCGATGTGGGCGCGGGCCGGGCTATTTTGGGGGTGGCGGATGGATCCAAACCGCAAGGCGTCGAAGATGAAGCAGGGGTTGCCTGGCGCAAGGGCTTTTTGCGAATGATCGGCTATAAGGCTTGACCGTCCCGCGCGGGGAACCAGGTGTTGCCTGCCGGCGTCTAATGATGAGTGTAGAAGATCCGCCAGGGGAGAACTTCTGGCAGAGCGGAGGAAAAAGATGAAGAAAATTTTGCCTTTATTGCTTGTGCTGAGCCTGATCCTTTCGGGATGCAGCTTTTCGCTGCCGGGCGTACCCAAGGCTCCTAACACGGGGGCAACCCCCACCCTGACCGATGAGCAGATTCAAGCAGAATTGGAGCGCTTGCTGACCAGCGTGCCCACGGCTACTGTGGCTGCGCCATTGGTCGCGACCGCCACCCCGGCTGCCGGCGAACCGGAAGACAAAGCCCCGTTGGTTGCCACCAACACCCCCGAGACGGCAGTTGAACCGGCTGCTCCCACCGAAACGCCCGTGCCGCCCACCCCCGAAGCGTCTGCAACCCAGGGCCCAACCGCCACCTCGACCAGCACATCTGCCCCAACCGCCACGCTGGATCCCAAAGACCCTCGCTCTAGCCTGGGCGAACCCACCAAGCGCGACAGGATGGACAGCGCAGAGTCCTGGATCTGGCCGACCGGCGACAGCGAGTACACCTCGCTGGAATTCAAGGATGGGCAAATGCTCTTGACCGGCCTGACCAATTATGTGGGCTGGCGCCTCGCTAACCCGGCCGGTTACGGTTTGGAGAATATGTACTTGGAAATGCAGGTGAATTCAGGCAATTGCAGCGGCAGCGACCAGTATGGCGTGATTTTCCGCTCGCCGGTGCTGCAAGATGCCGATCGGGGCTACCTGTTCGGCTTTAGCTGCGATGGCCGCTATGGTCTGCGCCGCTGGGACGGCAAGGACGGCGCCAACGGCAAGATGACCTGGTTGAAGGGTTGGACTTCTGATAAGGCCATTGTCTCCGGCAGCAATCAAAACAACCGCCTGGGTTTGTTAGTCA
>JAEXTI010000410.1 GCA_023406965.1 Chloroflexota bacterium | reverse complement strand
GGCTTGCTGGGCACACGCTTTACCATGGAAGAGGATTTCTACACCGGGCGGCTGGCCCGCTTTGGGCTGGAAACCCTCATCCCGCCCGCCGCAGAGCGCCGCGAGGTGAACCGGGTGATCTATGATGAGCTGTGCCTGGGCATCACTCGCCCCGAGTCACGCCAGGCCTACCGCGAGGTGATCGCCGGGCTGGCGCAAGCCGGCGCGGAAGCCATCATCCTCGGCTGCACCGAGATTGGCCTGCTGGTCAAGCCGGAAGACAGCCCTCTGCCCCTGTTTGACACCACCCGCATCCACGCTGAAGCAGCGGTGGAGATGGCCCTGGAAGGCACACCGGGTTAGCCCCTGACGGGCTGAAAGCGGAGCATGTTCAACTACCTGAAGAAAATCCGCCAAAACCTGAATCCAAAGCCGCCCGCCCAACCCGCCGCGGCGGTGGAAGCACGCTGGACACCGCTACAGAAAGGCATCGGCAAGATTATTGTCCGCCAAAACCCCGCCTTCATCGATGCCGAAGGGAAACTCCTGGTTGATTTTTATCTTTACCAGCGCGGTACCCGCCACGAACTGACCAGCCTGGGAAAGATCGGCCAACCCTTCCCGCCCAACGGAATCGAACTCACCCTGACAGCCCCCGATGAACGCCTCCGAGAGATCGAGGTCGTGCTCCTGCAAGGCAACGAGGAGCTTACACCTCTCAAGGATTGGCTGGGGGTGTACTGCCTGTACCCGACTCCATCAAAAGTCAAAGACGCCCTTACCGTTAAGCTCATCTTCAGAATCGAGGAAGTGGAGGGCGTCCGCAGCCTGACCTTGAGCGCAGCAGATCAAGACAGCCCCAAGCCCGTCACGCTCACCTGGGCCTACCCCGGTGAATACTGTTGGGAAATCCTGGACTCGGACTACGATTTTCTCAAACAGGTGTACGGTTTTGCCACTTTCCTGCGCTCGGGCGCAATCATCGGTTATCAGGAAAGCAGCCATTGGCTGCTGCCGGGCGGAATCATCCCCGCGCCGGTCAAGCAGGAGCAGAAGTTGAGCACCAGCGCGGATATCTTCGGCCAGATGCGCCGGCACCTGGAAGCCCAAACCGGCCTGGTGCTCACCCAGCTTTCCGATCCCTATGCCCTCACCATTACCGAGTTGGCCGGCGGGTTGAGACACATCAACGCCTTCTTCATCGCCGGAGCCATTGGCGCGTTGACCAAAGGCTTGTTTCTCGACCCCGCCCACCTGCCCGAATTTTCGGCCTACGTGGATGCACGCAATGTTCAGGCCGCGTTAGAGCAATACCTTTCCAACGAGAATCTAGAAGACATCTCCAAACTCCCCGCTAACGTCGACCCCGTGTCGCGGCGACCTGCCGGCGGGTTGGAGGGAGTCTTCATCACCGCCGCACCGACCATGCTCAACCAGGCGGGCGGGCCCTGCTACCAGTTGCTGCGCTTTTACCCAGACGGGCTGGTCCTGCAAGCAGGGGTTTGCGATGCCGAGGTGGAGGCTGCCCAGGCTCCCATCCAAAAATGGTTCCAACGAGATACAACCGTGGAGGTTGGCCGGGGAGTGTATTACACCCTGGAGCAGCAAGTCTGGTTCACCACGTCCACCTATTTCACGCAACTGGCCAACGAAATTACCCTGGACTTCGCCGGGGTCATTCAAGATGCCGATCATCTCAACATCAGCGTGCGCGACCGGCGTTCAGAGGTGGTTACGGCGGATGTGAAATACCGGCGATTCGTAACTGGGCAGCCAGTGGTGGAAGAAACCCGAATATAAAGAGTTACGAAGCGCGAAGCGCTCCGTAACTCTTTATATTCGGAAACATTCCTAACCCCTGAGTAGTTACGGCAATTCTAACCTTCGGGCTGGTCGTCCCAGGGGTAAACTTCCGTGCCCTTGGCTGCTTCACGAATGGCGGGATCGTCGGAGTAGAACCCGCGCAGTGGCGGCGGGATCAACTCGGCGATATGGCTCATCATCTGATGCCCAAACTCATCCAACTGCTCGCGATAGGAGCCGGTTCCCTGGCCCAGCTTGAACGGGCCAAAGGGCTTGCCGATACGGATGGTGGTCTTATGACGTTTACCCAGGCGGAAGTTTTTGAAAACATCGACAAAGCCATCCAGCCCGATGGGCAGGATTTTGGCATTGCTGCGCGCAGCCAACAGCGCGGCTCCTGGGCGGGGTGGGCGCAGCACAGCGGCCCAACTGCCGCCTTCGGGGAAAATGGCCAGCACGCCGCCTTGCTCAAGGGTACCCTGCGCGTTAGTCAGGGCCTCTCGTGAAGATACGCCCTTTCCGCGGCGCACATGGATCACGCCCCAGCCCTGGCGGAAGATGTTGGTGATGGCCGGGGCATTGGGGGTGGTCAACCCGCCCAGAAACTCCATGGGGTAGGGCAAGGCGAGAATGAGAGCAACCGGATCGAGGAAGCTGAAGTGGTTACCCACTACGACCAGCGGACCTGCTTTGGGGAGATTCTCGCGCCCAATAATTTCAATATTCGCCAGAGCCGGCAACACGAGGCTCGTGCCAAAACGAAGCAGACGGCGCATCGCTCTGCGGCGCGGATATGGAATGCGTTCGGCAGCAGCAACCATGAACTAATCCGCCGCGATTTCGGCGCGCTTCCAGTTGCGCACAAACAGGAGCAGC